>CAYZDM010000677.1:0-2063 GCA_964476875.1 uncultured Sandaracinaceae bacterium
AGATCATCGAAGTCGAGCTTCGTCTGCATGTGCTCGATCGCACCGTAGGTGTCTTCGATATTCTCGCGAACCATCGTGAGATTCAGGCGCCGCGCCCCGAGGGGGTTGGGCACACCGGGCAGGGTCTTGTAGACGCGTTTGTTGGCGAACGCGCCCCACAGCCTTCGCCAGGTAACGCTCACGCTCTTGTAGCCGCCGCCCTTGGGGGTTTCTAAGGGCCCCTTGAACAGAACCCCTGTCGACTCGACCGACCGGCGCGCCTCGGCACTGATGCCGGTGCGGTCCTCGGCGAGCGCGAACTTCTTGCCCATGGGCACGACCTCGTACTCGAGCGGGACGCGGGCTTTGCGAAACACCTCGAGCGCCGCGCCCATGATCTCGGGACCGATTCCGTCCCCCATGGCAACCGAGATCTTCATGCCAGGACCTTTCTCCGGGCTTCTTAATGCGATACTAGAGTCGCGATATTTATTTCGTATATATTCTCGTGCTCATGGCCCGGACCGCAAGTGTCGACCACCTGGTGATCCCGGCCGACGGATGGAAGAGCCGTGAAATCGTCGCGTGGTTGGGAATTCTATCTGCCAAGCGCCGTGCGGCTTGAGGATCGGGCGCGCGACGAGGCTTTGAGGAGGCAAAGGGGTGCTTAGCGGGTGTGTCGGTCCCGCTTGTGGCCGACCTGTTCAGTTCGCAGCGACCGGGATTCGCTTCAGAATCTCTTCCATCGCTTCTCCGGTGACTGACTGGAAATCGCGTGAGTCGACCTCGGCCTGCGACCAACCGAGCCAAACCACGCGATAGGAAGAGGCTTCCTGAAGCATCACTAGAAGTGTCTTCTGTTGGGGCGGGTTAGGGCGGCCGACCGGGCCGATCTCCGGCATCGCAACCCAGACCGCATCGGGTCCCGGACCGGGCCACGGGTCGCCCGACTCCGCGAGCGCCTGCGGTTCGGATGCCTTCGAGGTGGGGATGACGTCCCAGGGGGTTTCCGAGCCAGGCGGGGGCCAGTATGTTCCGAGCTCGTTCATGCTTCCGCTCGCGGGACCCACCGGGGACAGATCCCCACTCAGCAGAACCTTGTAACTGATTAAGAGCTCGGCTTCTGCAGGGTCCTTGCGCACGTAGCCCTTGCTCTGCATCTGCTTGCGAATCGCATCCTCGATCGCTCCATCCACGCGCTCGTCCGTACCGACGGGATGTTGGAGAAGACCGTATGTCTGATAGTTCCGATGATAGAGATCCGAAGCGTCCTGATGACGGACCTGAGGGGCGCTTTTGCATCCGCCGAGTGACACGGCCAGGCACGCGCATGAGGCCAGCGCCAGGCTCCGGCGCTTGAAGTGGACGGGAAATTGTCGAGAGAACATTTGGGACCTCCTGTTAGGTTTCCTTGCGGTGAATAGGTGGCCGGATCTCGAAGAGGTGGTCCAGCCTGCTGCGCGCCATCTGCAGTAGCTCTCTGGCGACAGGTGGCTCGAGCTCGAGGGCACGGCGGAGCTGGCACAGTGCGTCTACTTCGGCGTCTTGTTCTTCGCCGTCGACATTGGCCATCCAAGCCGCCACCAGGAAGAGCATGTTTCGTGCGTCGTTGGACAAGGTTTCGTCAATCATCGGCTCTGCTCCTTTACCTTTCTAATCTCGGGCTGTATCGTTGTGTTGGCAAGACAGATAAAACATTAGACTCATGTAGATAAAACCTACGACGCTGACACCGATGGCAAACTCAATTAACTACCATCATTTCATGTACTTCTGGATGACAGCCCGAGAGGGGAGCATTCAGGCAGCCAGTCGTAAACTGAGATTGGCTCATCCGACGGTCAGCGTTCAAATCAAGCAGCTCGAAGAGAGCCTCGGATACGCGCTTTTCGATCGCAGTCACCGCAAGCTCGAGCTCACCGAGGCGGGCAAGCTCGCATTCCGCTACGCCGACGAGATCTTCTCGCTCGGACAGGAGTTCCTTGAGGCTCTCGAAGGTCAGCCCATGGGTCGCCCAATTCGGCTGGCGGTGGGGACCAGCGACGTGATGCCGAAGCTCATCGTGCGAACCCTCCTCGAACCCG
>CAYZDM010000678.1:0-2061 GCA_964476875.1 uncultured Sandaracinaceae bacterium
CGTAGGGAGACGGCGACGGGGCCCCGCTCGCGAGCACGTGCGTCGCGCACCGTTCCCCGGCGACTCAGTTGAGCTCTCAGCGGGCCGCGACGTGCTTTTCCATTAGCTCTTGGAGCTCGGATGGCTTGTCGTCTGCGTCTCTGCGCTTGCGGCGCTTGTCGATGTCTTCGATCAGCTCCCGACACTCCGTCTTGTCTCGGAGGTGGTCGAGGAGCAGCACCGAGGCTTCACCGAATGCTTTTTCGTAGGCGAGGGCCTCTCGGACGCGGTTGGCGATTCGTTCGCGTCCGGTTTGGAGGTCGTTCTCCAGCGCCTCGCTGTATCGCTTGAGCTGCGCGCGCAGTGCTTCGATCTGCTTGCGACGTTCGGCCGCGACGTCTTCCTTCGCGCGGGCCCGGCGCTCATAGTCGCGAGACACGCTTTCGAGGACTTCGACCTGGGCGCGCGTCGCGCCGAGTGATTCGTATCCACGCTGGATTCGCTCGAGGTTGTTGCCCGCGGACTTCACCTCGACCTGCGCGGTCTGGTGCTCCCTCTGAGCACGCTTCCGCTTCAGGATCAAGTGACTCAGCACGTCGCGCTCCGCCGATGCGTCGCGCAAGGCGCGCGATTCTTCACCGGCGAGGTCTTCCACTTTACGACCAATCTCTGCGCGCAGACCTCGGCCGCGCTTCTCGATCGACTCCAGCTTCTTGGAGTGACTTTCGAGTTCTCCTTCGAGTCGTGAGGCTCGCGACGCGAGCTCCCAGATCTTGTCGGATGCGGCTTGGACCTCCGTCGGCGCGTCCCCGTCCGGGTAAGCGCGTGCCACTGCCCGAAGAAAATTGGCGGCGGTCCCACTCCACTCGACCACGCCCGGTGCTTCGGCTGGCGGTGGCAGTGGCGGTGCTACCGGTGATGCATCGGTCGGCGCGTCCCACTCTCGCGAGGGAAGGGCGCGCTGCATCTCTTTGAGCTCTTCTTTGAGATGGTGGCCATCACGGAAACGGTCTTCCGCGTTCTTCTCGAGCAGCTTGAGAATGATCTGCTCCGCCTGCTCCGGAATATCCGGACGGTACTTGCGCGGACTCGGCGCCTTGGCCTTGCGCTGCATTTCGAGCAGTTCATCGCGATCACCCGATCGGAACGGAAGCCGTCCGGTGAGCATCTCGAAGAACAGGACGCCAAGCGCGTAGAGATCACTCGATGACACCGCGTCTTCACCGCGGGCCTGCTCTGGCGACATGTATTCGGGTGTTCCGAACACGGCACCCTTGGGTGCAAGGCGCGGGTCACGCGTCAACGCGGCGAGCCCGAAGTCCAGGATCTTCACGAAGTCTTTTCGACCACCACGCGCGGTGATCATGATGTTGTCGCTCTTGAGGTCGCGGTGAACGACGCCGAGGTCGTGTGCGCGCGCAAGCGCAGCGGTCATCTGCTCCAGAATGTCGACCGCACGGGCGATCGGCATCGGGCCCTTGGCGATCTGCGACGAAAGTGAGTCGCCGATCAGGTACTCCATCACCAGGTAGAGTTCACCGTCTTCCGTCTCGCCGACGTCGTGAATGTCCACGATGTGTGCGTGGTCCACGCGGTTCGCAGCGCGGGCTTCGCGCACCATCCACGCCCGCAGATGCGTTTCGCCGCGGAGGTCCGGCCGAATCAGCTTCAGCGCGACGACGCGGTCGATGAGCACATGACGTGCTCTATAAACGACACCCATCCCGCCCTCGCCGAGTAGCGACTCCAGTCGATATCGACCGGCGACTACCTGCCCGAGAAGCGGATCTTTTGATTTTTTAGAGCGCGAAGTCTTCCGTACAATCCCCATGGTTCCCCCGTACCCAGTGGATATTCGTATGATAAGCAGGAACGAACGCGAGTCCCAAGTGTTCCGCTCTGGCTGAAACCGAGAGTAAGCTGACAGTGGGTGCCCAACGCGCTTATGATGAGTGCGTCGGTCACTTACGGAGGGATGTGTGAGCGAAGAACGGCCGCTGCTCGGGCCGTACCACATCGAGCGCCGCCTTGCGGCGGGGGGAATGGCCGAGGTTTTCGTTGCGCGTCGTGAAGGTCTTCATG
>CAYZDM010000679.1:0-2060 GCA_964476875.1 uncultured Sandaracinaceae bacterium
GGCGTTTCCGAAAGACCGGATACCGTGTACTTGTGGGTCCTTCGCGGAAATCCTTCATCGCCGAGCTTGCGCCCAATGAAGGGGGCGAGCTACCGGCGGCCAATGAGCGGATTGGGGGAACGGCTGCGGCGGTTGCGATCTGCGTTGCGGCCCGGGTCGACGCAGTACGTGTACATGATGTCCACGTGATGCGTCAGGTCGTTCGCTTCACCGAGGCGCTGCGCGGAACCAGTGAGGGTTCGCGATGATCGAGATCCTCACGTCGATCCTGACCAACCTGAACGATGGCTTCATGGGTTTCTTCCAACGAAACCCCTGGGATGTGCTCCACGATTGCCTCGACATCGGCTTAGTGGCGGTTCTCATCTATTGGGCGCTGGTCATCTTGCGCGGCACACGCGCGATGCAGGTGGCCATCGGATTGTGTCTCATGTTCGTCGGCTACCTATTCGCTCGCCGTGTCGGCTTGGTGACGGTCACGACGATTCTCGATTCCGTTCTTGCGTACCTTGCGGTCATCGTCGTCATCATCTTTCAATCGGACATTAGGCGTGCACTTGCGCGAATGGGCAGACGTCCGCTCCTTCGTGGACAGCGGACGGCCAAAGAGACACAGACGATGGAAGAGGTGATCAAAGCTGCAGGCACGCTCGCGCAAAAACGAATCGGAGCACTAGTTGCGTTCGAACGTAGCGCCGCATTGGACGAGTTCATCGAACGCGGGACCGAAGTCGACGCTGCCGTCAGCAAAGAGCTGCTCCACAGCATTTTCGTTCCGAGCTTCGAGAACCCAATGCATGATGGCGCCGTCGTGCTTCGCGAAGGTCGCATCTGGCAGGCTGGCGTGTTTCTCCCGATGGCGGGCTCTGCCGGAGGCGACCGTTCTCTCGGTGCGCGTCATCGCGCTGGCATCGGCATTACCGAAGAAACCGATGCGGTGGTGGTGGTGGTGAGCGAAGAACGCGGGGCAATTTCGCTTTGTTTCGACGGCAATATCGTTCGCAATCTGGATGTCGCTTCTCTGCGGGACGCGCTGTACGGCCTGTTCTACGCGCCTAAGCGGAACCGCCGCAAAGCGGCAGACCGCCGCAACACCGTAGTGCCTCCTGAACCGAGCCGCTCACAGAATCCAGAGGCCATCATCACGGTCAAGAAGGCCGAGGAATCCTCGTGAGCTCGATCGTCGACGCGCTTCACTCCGTCCGGCTCTTCTTCACCGACAACCTGGGCCTCAAGGCCGGGGCGATCGGGATCGCGATCCTCATGTTCTCGCTGGTCCACGGCGCAGAAGACATGGAGCGGAACGTGTACGTTGGCGTCGTCGTTCAACCTCCGTCCGACGCACAGGACATGATCTTGGTGACAGAGATCCCTGATCGGGTTCGTGTTCGCGTCAAGGGAAGCAGGGCACGGCTCAACGCGATCCGGCAAGAGAACTTGGCGCCGGTGGACGTCACTCTGAAGAGCACGTCGGAGCCCCAGTACTACTTCGAGAAGGAGATGTTCGACCTCCCCACGGGCGTGTCGGTCATGCAGGTGGTTCCGCCTTCTCTGATGTTCAAGTGGGTACCTCGCGGGGCTCGCGATGTGCCCGTCGAGGTCTCGCTCGATGGCAAGTTGCCCGCTGGTCTCGAATGGGCCGGCGAGCCAGAGGTGTTTCCCGAGAGTATGAAAGTCGAAGGGCCGAGGGACGTGGTCAACTCGTTGCGAACCGTCCGCTCCATGGAGGTGGACGTCAGCGAGCTGGAGGACGGTGTCATGCAACGTGAGGTCCCGCTCGTCGGGCCTCCGGCCAACACTGTGTTCGAGACCCAGACGGTCCTAGTGACCCTCCGCGTCCAACCAAAGATGAAGGAGCGGGTGCTGTCTCCGTTGCGAGTGGATGCCGAGGGCGTTGTGCCGCGTGCTTTGCGTCCGCGTGCGATCGCCGCGCGTATTCGCGGGCCTGTATCGATTGTCGATGCGCTGAACCCCGCTTCGGTGTTGGCGATCGTCAACTTGAGCAATACGCCATTGAAGAATGGCGCGGTGGCGGTGCCCGTTGAGCTTCGAGGGTTGCC
>CAYZDM010000680.1:0-2058 GCA_964476875.1 uncultured Sandaracinaceae bacterium
GCCACATGTGGGTTGAATCCCTCCGGAGGCAGAAGTCGTGGGTTCGAATCCTTTTGCGTCCGCTGTAAATCCTGGGACAAAATCGCAGCCCACGGTTGCCACTCGATCTCTGTGCCGGGTTGGAACCGGTCTTCTCTAGCTCGTGCGCACAACGAGGCCTTCGCGCTCTGCGATGTCGGTGAGGCATTGGTGCCGCAAATCGCGGAGGGTCGAGTAGTTCGCCCTGGCATTGCCCACAATGGGCCGAGCAGCCGCCCGGAACGTCTTCAGGCAGCTGAACCCAGAGAAGATGCGTCCATGGAGCGGAGCGCCCGCTTCAAGAGCTTCACGGGCTCGTGGTGTCAGCCATAGTGGGCGACCGTTGCCTTTTTGGTCGTGTTCGTCGAGCTTTTTCGTCCCCTTCGCCTTCTTCGGCAGCGTCGGAATATCGACGGGCGCGATGAGGTTTCGGCCCGCCCTGGTCGCCCACTTCACGACGCGCACGAGAGCACCACGCTCTTTCTTGACCGTTGACGCAGTGACCTGGCGAAGGCGAGCGAGGCGAGCGAGGCCGATTCGAGTGTACTTGCCCACAACCGTGATGAAGTTGTCTGCCTCATCCCAGTCATCCCATCGTAGTGGGCTCGATGTGAGCGAAGCACGGACTGTTTTCTCGGTAGAGGGTTCCGACGTTGATGATCGTAACGCCGCCAAAGTCTTCAACCAGCACCATTGTTGGCGGGATTGCTTCGCCGTAGGTTGCCCCTTCTGGGACCGCGTGCGATCAACGGGCATGTCTGGACAGTTCCGTTTCCTCTTCTGCGTTTTTTCCCTGGCTGTCATTGTCGGCTGCGGCGCTGACGACGACGACGAGTCAGAATTTCCAGACCTCACCGGAGACGATAATCTCGGTGGTTTTGTCGAGGACGACAATGGTCCAGTCGCGGGAGCGACTGTGTCGGTCTACGGTGCAAATCCCGCCGTCTCGACGACGACCGATGGCGCGGGGCACTTTGCGCTGGAGGCAATCGACATCGACCCATACATTTTGATCGAAGCGCCGGGGCATTGGGGAAAGCTGGAGCGCGTGAGCTTGGATCCGGCCGTGGGCGGACGAGACAACTACGTGTTTGATGTTCCGGAAGATGCGGATGTAGATGAGGTAGCCGCTGCTTTAGGCCGCACTCAACTTGACACAAACGGAATCGTAATCGCTGACTTTTTCAGTCCAGACAGCTTAGACGGTGCCACGGCCACCATCGACATCGTGAGCGACCCGTCGTTCGCCTTCGACGCAAACGGCGATCCGGTGGAGAGCACCTCGATCATTCCCGGCTCCGAAGACACTGAGCTCGTATTCTCAAACGCCGTTGTTGGGGACGTTGATCTAATGGCAGGGAGCACGAACCCATCCCTCCGTTGCTCCGGCGATTTTCCCTTCGACGATAATCGCTTTCCCGTCCTCGCGAAGGTCATCAGTCGCCTTCAGATCTTCTGCGGGTCTATCTAGGCCTACTCGGTCTGACTCAGAGCGAGGCGCGTGTATGTTCAGGCGGATGTCGACTGTATCGCGTGGGACAAGCTCAAGCTCGATGTGCGGAAGGCGTATAAGAAGCTCGCGCGGTTCAAGATGTGGACCGACCGAAGACCCGACCGACGTTGGTACCCGTGGACGGATAGTGATGGGGCAAGAAAAGCGAGGCCGACGGCGGTCCGCCCGACTCGATGTACGACGATAGCTGGCCCAGCTAGTGCGGAGTCACCGAAATCAGGGTCGCGGGTGTCGCCCCGCGGCGTCGTGCGGCGCACGGAAGCGCGGATGGAACGACGCCACGAAGTCTCGTGGCGTACCGCGGGCTTCCCGATGTCTCCAGCCTACCATCGAACCCCGGGTCGGCTTTGGGGGTCGGCTTCGGAGGTTGGGTCTTGCCGTTGAACTGCGCTGCATTGTCGTCGGCTGCGGCGAGCCCTTCGCGCTCGGCTATGTCGGTCAAGCATCGGTGCGGGAAGTCCGCAAGAGCGGGTCCATAGCGGCTACGAGCGAACGCCTTGGATGACCCTGGGAATGTCGCCACCAAA
>CAYZDM010000681.1:0-2053 GCA_964476875.1 uncultured Sandaracinaceae bacterium
CTGACCGCCGATGAAGAAGATGCCGGCGACGCCGGGGATGCGGTCGATCTCCGGCAGGATCTCATCTTCTACCCAGGTTCGATAGGCCGCGACGCTGCCCTTGTTGGGGTCTCGAATCGCGATCACCGCGAGGGGCGGACCGGCGCTGTTGGCTGTCTCGACGATGGGCTCGCGCACCGAATCGGGATAGCTCGAAACCTGGCTGAGTTTGTTCGTCACCCGGACGAGTGCTTCCTCGATCACGGTGTCGACCTCGAACTCGAGCGTGACGCTCCCGCTGTTCATGCTCGCGTTCGACTCCATGCGGGTGAGGCCCTGCACGTTCTTGAGCACTTCTTCTTGCGGCTCCAGGATCTCGGTTTCGATCTCAACCGGCGCCGCGCCGGGCCACGCTGTGTTCACCGTGATGGTGGGCGTCGCGATGTCGGGAGTGAGCTGAATCGGTAGGTCGACGACCGAGAGTGCGCCGAACAGGATGACGAGGACGATGCCGACGATGACTGAGATCGGGCGCTGGATCGCGAGCCAAGTCAGGCCACTGGGTTCTTCGTCGTGCCGATGAGTGTTGTCGGGCATGTGCCGATCAGTCTTCCAGCACGATGAGAGGCTGCCCCGGGAACACGCGCTCGTTGCCGCGTGTGACTACCAGGTCGCCTGCGGCGAGCCCATCCGCCCGAATCAGTACCCGGTCTCTACCGCGAGCCAGGACCTCGATCGGCAAGAGCGCGGCCTTTCCGTCATCGGACTTCGCGACCTGGAGGCTCGCAATGCCGTACACCACCGCGTCCCGCGGGATGACCAGGGCGCCTTCTTCGGACCGCTGGATCGTTAGCAGTACATCGACAGCCGCACCGGGCAGCAGCCAGGCCGACGGCGTGTCGGGAACCAATCGCAAACGAACCGTGCGCGATTCGGAGTCCAGCGCGCGCACGATGCCGAGCACCGTCGCCGCCACGGATTCCGTCTTGCGAACGAGGCTGGCCTTGTCGCCGACGGAGAGATACTTCGCGACGTCCGGTGGCACCGAGGCCAGCACTTCGACGTCCCGATCATCGATGAGGTCGATCACCTCGACTCCGGGATCAACCCAGTCGCCCGGATCGACGTGCCGCGCTGCAACGACTCCATCGAAGGGGGCTGTCACGCGATGCCTCCCGAGTTGAGCCCGCGCCTCTGCTTCAGCCGCCGTGAGACGCCCGCGTTCCGCACTCGCTCGCTTTCGTTCTGACGTGGCTTGTTCGATCTCGGCGCGCGCCGCGATGTCCGGACCTGCGACGCTCAATCGCTCCGCGTCACGCTCCGCTCGTTCGAGCTGCGCCGAGCCGGCTTCCTTGGAAGCAGAAGCTGCGCGCATCCGGGCCGTCGCGAGGGAAGGGTCGACCTCTACCAACAGGTCGCCTTTCTTCACTCGGTCGCCCACGCGCACGAGCACGCGTCGCACTTCACCAGGCGCACCCGCGGCGAGCTGCGCGTGCTGGAGCGCGTTCACGTCACCAAGGAACGACCACTGGGCTTCGATGCTCCCCGCCTCCACTTCGGCGACCGCAACGCGCGCCGGGGGCGGGCCGTTCGGACCGCTCTTGGCCGGAGCCTCGCCCTCGCAACCCAGGACCAGCAATGATAGCCCTAACAGCAGCTGCGCTCGTAGCCAGAAACCCGCCGAAATCATCGGGAAAATTTAGTGCATAGGCTCCTTTTGACAAGTCAAAGCTCATGACTATAAAGAGGCCGCGGGGTGGAGCAGCATGGTAGCTCGTCGGGCTCATAACCCGAAGGTCGTCAGTTCAAATCTGGCCCCCGCAACCAACGAAGTCGGGCACTTAGCGGAAACGCTAGGTGCCTTTCTTTTTGCCCGTTGACCTGACGTTGACGTGAGGTGGCGCAAGGGGCTGCAAAGACTCGACTAAACGCAGTTGCGCATGCGAGCCAAGGTGCGCGTACATGTGCGTGCTTTGCTCGGATCGATGCCCGAGCTGGGCTTGAACTGCCTTGATCGAGTGACCGTTGGTGACGGCCTGGCTCGCGACCGAATGCCGACCAAGCGCGTGATGAC
>CAYZDM010000682.1:0-2053 GCA_964476875.1 uncultured Sandaracinaceae bacterium
ACCAAAGCGGCAGGAAGCGATTCTTCACGCAGCCACCTCCACCCTGCGCGCGGCGCGAAGTTTGGCACTGCGCGATCTTCGGTTGCGATCCCGCTCGTCTTCGGCCGCGATGATGGGTCGCTTGGTCAGCGGCACGAGATGTTCACTGTCGCGGAACGTATGCTTCACGATTCTATCTTCCAGCGAGTGAAAACTGATCACGGCGACAATTCCGCCAACTCTCAACACGCTCGGTAGCTGTTCGAGCAGCGATTCGAGCTCAGCGAGCTCTTCGTTCACCGCGATGCGAAGGCCTTGAAAGGTCTTGGTCGCCGGATCGATGCGTCCGCGGCGCCCCCCGGTGGCACGGTGAACGGCCCGCCGCAGGTCCGTCGTCGTCTCGAGTTCGCCCGCCTCGAATGCTCTCCGAAGTGAGCGTGCGATCTTCCGCGATCGATGTTCCTCGCCGTACTTGTAGATCACGTCCGCCAGTTCGTCCGCATCGCAACGCGCGATCAGATCCAATGCGCTTTCGCCTTCGGTAGGGTCCATGCGCATGTCGATCGGCCCCTCTTTCGCAAAGGAAAAGCCTCGCTCCTCTCGCTCGAGTTGCGCTGAGCTCACGCCGAGGTCCGCGACGATCCCGTCGACCTGCTCGATGCCTAGCGACGTCAGTACATCGCGTAGGTCGCTGATGCGTGCTTTGCGAAGCGTGGCGCGATCTCCAAACTCGGCGAGCGCTGCCCCCGCAGCTTCGAGCGCGCTGGGGTCGCGGTCCGTTCCTATCAGACGTCCATCCGGCGCGCTGCTCTCGAGGATCGCTCGCGCATGTCCTCCCCCGCCGAGCGTCACATCCGCGTACACCCGGCCAGCCGCCGGGGCGAGTTGTTCGAGGACTTCGTTCAGGAGAACCGAAGTGTGCTCAAACGTGCTCACAATCCGAGCTCCGCGAGTCGTCTGGCGATCTCCATGCGACGTCCCTCGTCGCCGAGCACGTCGGCTCGAAGCTCCTCGAAGCCCTGCTTCGCCCACAGCTCGATGTAGCTGCCCATCCCAGCCCAAAGCGCGTCGCGCTTGAGCCCAGCATGCTTTCGAAGCCCAGCGGGAATCAGCAAGCGACCCACTTTGTCGACCTCGCACTCCACCGCTCCCGAGACATAGATCCGCTTGAGGGTCACCACGTCGGCATCAAACTGTGGGAGCTCGGAGAGGCGCTTCTCGAAGGCAAGCCATTCGGCCATTGGGTAGGCGACCAGGCAAGTGTCCAACCCGGTCGTGAGCACGAGCTTCGAGTCGCCCTGCGCCGTCATCACCTCGCGGAAACGAGATGGAACGGAGGTACGGCCCTTGGCGTCAATGCTGTGCTCGTAGCGTCCTCGGAACACCCTAACCCTCTCGTCCTAGTTCTCGGCTCGATGGCACTTGATCCCACAAGTTCCCACCAAGGCTGGAAACTACGGCGCGAGGTCCGCTGGTGTCAACTTCTTTCTGTCCGCCAAGTGATAGAATTCAAAAGGTTTTTTGCGCTGATGTAGGTGAGCGGGAGCGGTGGGATTCGACCCCATGAATCCACACCCTATCCCCACCAACGCCTGAGCCCCGGTCGGCCCTTCCGACCCCCAAGGCTTTGGGCGCTCTTGTCGGTTCGTGGTCGATTTTATGCCGATTCCGTCTCGTTGGTCGCATGCTAACCTCGTGCGCGGTGGATCCAATCGACGAAGCGTGGGCGAAGGTCGAAGCAGATTGGGAAGACCGGGATGCGCATCGACGCTTCGTGGCGGTCTGCGTGGCGCTCGATCGGCTGCCGGAAGCCGGAAAACGCTACCGAGAGGTGAGCGAGACAGACCCGGCTCGCCGAGACGTCGCGGCGAAGCACATCGACACCCTCATCGGTTTGGCAACCCAGCAACTACAGGACACGAGGGTCCAACCTTCACGTATCGAGCACAAAAGAACGCTGACATGGGCCGCGTTCTTTATCATGTTGGTATTGATGGGGGCCGGGCTCTTGCTCTTGATTCGGGGATAGACCTCGGCCGAGCGGCGCCGCGACTGGGGATGCAGGTAGATTTCG
>CAYZDM010000683.1:0-2051 GCA_964476875.1 uncultured Sandaracinaceae bacterium
TCTCGAAGCCCTTCGAACGGTACCCGCGGGCGGCACCTCACACCTCATCATCAACGAGCACGCGGTCAGGCTCGGCCAGAAGATCATCGAACACGTGCCCTGCGCCGAGATGCTCAGCCTGCACAGCAGCGGCAGTGAGGCGACGTTCTTCGCAATGCGTTTGGCGCGTGTCTACCGAAAGCGCGACAAGATCCTGAAGTTCGAGGGCGCGTATCACGGGATGAACGACTACGCGATGATGAGCAATCAGTGGACGATGGGCTCACCACCATTGCCACACGCCGTTCCCAACACACACGGCATCCCTCGCGTGCTCAACGACGAGGTGTTGATCGCCCCCTTCAACGACCTCGAGGCCACGGCGGCGATCATCGCCAAACACAAGGACGAGCTCGCCGGCGTCATCATCGAGCCGATTCAACGCACGTTCGAGCCGAGGCCCGGGTTTCTGCAAGGCGTGCGCGAGGTCACCCGCAACTTCGACATCCCGTTGATCTTCGACGAGGTTGTCACTGGCTTTCGCTCGGGCCTCGGCGGCGCTCAAACACTCTACGGCGTGACACCCGACCTCTGCGCCATTGGCAAGGCGATCAGTGGAGGCCTTCCACTTGGCGTGCTGTGCGGACGCGAAGACATCATGGCGATCGCCAACCCCAAGCGTCGGCTTCAAATGTTGCCGTTCTCGATGCAGACCGGAACGTTTTCGTCGAACCCGGTCTGCGCGAGCGTGGCGTTGGCCGTCATCGAAGAGCTCGAGAAGCCCGGCGTCTACGAGCGCTTGAACGAAGTAGGCACGAGGGTCCGTCAGGGGCTCTGCGACGCGATCGTCGCAAGCGGTATCGAGGCCTGCGTCACCGGCGTGCCCAGCGTCTTCGAAATCTGGTTCACGAAAGACGAGCCCTACAACCACCAGTCGTCGCGGGCGTCCGACTTCTACAAGAACGTGCGATTCTCGGACCTTCTGATTCAGCAAGGCGTCCTCAAGGCGGCTGAGAAGTTCTTCATCTCTGCCGTGCACACCGACGAGGACATCGAGCACACGGTGAGCGCATTTCATACCGCACTCGGACAGCTCGCGGAGGAGGTCTCATGAGTCGGATTCTCGTGACGGGCGCATGTGGCAACATCGGCGCCAACGTCGTGGACCTGCTCGTGGAGCGCGGATACTCGGTGCGCGCGGTCGACTTGGACACAGTGGCCGGACGCAAGAAGGCCGAACGATGGGGTGATCGGGTCGAGATGCGCTTCGGCAGCGTCTGCAACGAGGCTCTGGTACGCGAAGTGGTCGCGGGCGTCGACCACGTGATCCACTTGGCGGCCATGGTCCCGCCGGGCACCGACGTCGATCAAGCGGCGGGCTACGCTGTCAACGTCGTCGCGACGCGCTCGATCATCGCCGCCTGCGAGGCACAACCATCACGGCCGCGGCTGACTTTCACATCCACGGCAGCGATCTGGGGGCGCAATGACGAGGTCGATGGGCCTCGCCACGCGGACGAAGCGATCTCGCCGAGCGACAACTACTCTCGGCAGAAGGCCGAGTGCGAGGCCATGATTCGCGAGTCGAGCCTCGACTTCGTCATCTTCCGGATCGCCATGACACCTCCCGTCGAGCCGGGCGCTCTGTCGCCATTTGTGTTCGACATGCACCCCGACATGCGCGTCGAGTTCACGCACCCCAAGGACCAGGCGCTCGGCATTGCAAACTCGCTAGTGATCGACGATATCGCCGGCCGGACGCTTTGCCTCGGAGGCGGCAAGCGCAACCGGTACCGTTACCGGGAGTTCATGAACATGGCGTTCGGCGCGATGGGCTTTCCAGCGCTTCCAGAGTCGGCATTAGGCGACGCGCTCTTTCTCACCGACTGGGTCGACTCCGAAGAGTCGCAAGCCATCCTCGACTACCAGCGACGAGAGGCCTCGCAGTATTTCGAGGAAGTGTCCGCAGAGCTCGGCGCGGCCCGCCACGTGATGAAGTACATCGGCCCTGTGCTCACGCCTGTGCTCCTCGCGCATTCGAGGCATCACGCCGCAGCAGAAGGAAAGAAGCC
>CAYZDM010000684.1:0-2050 GCA_964476875.1 uncultured Sandaracinaceae bacterium
AACCAACGCTCGAGACACCGACGTCATGTCTGTTCCTCTCCTGTCTTTGGCGCCCATCATATGCACGCCATCCCGCAACGCGCTAGGAAAAGCGGCGACTAGTGACTCGGCGACGATCTGGTTCAGCGTGTCCATCATGAAGATTTCACACGGCCGCTACTTGCTGCTACTGAGCGTACTGTTCGTCTCAGTGTGGGTCGCGCTCGCGATCCACCCGCTCTACCGCGACGATTGGGCCCTCGAGAACGCGCTAGTCATCGTGTTCGCCATCGTGGTTGGTGCTTCCTATCGACATCTGCCTCTATCGCGAGTTTCGTATACGCTGATCTTCTTGTTTCTGTGTTTGCACGAAGTGGGTGCCCACTACACGTACGCTGAGGTCCCGTACGACGCTTGGTGGCAGGCCCTCACGGGAAGCTCTTTCAATGAGCTCGTCGGCTGGGAACGCAACAACTTCGATCGGGTCGTGCACTTTTCCTACGGTTTGCTCTTGGCCTATCCGATGCGGGAGGTGTTCCTACGGGTGGCGGCGGTGCGTGGATTCTGGGGTTACTTCTTCCCGATACTGTTTACCATGTCCGCGTCCATGGTCTTCGAGCTGTTCGAGTGGGGGGCAGCAGAGCTATTCGGGGGTGACCTCGGGATGGCCTACCTGGGCACGCAAGGCGACATCTGGGACGGTCATAAAGACATGGCGCTCGCAAGCCTTGGGGCGTTGGTCGCAATGGTGTTCACCGCACTGCTCAACAGGCACCTCCAGCGTGATTTCGCGCAGGAGTGGATCGAAAGCCTGCGCATCAAAGGCACGGAGCCACTGGGCGAGGATGAGATTGCACGTCTGCGGCGCCAAGGACGACGACCAGCGCAAGCGGCAAGGCGGACACCTGGGACGCGCGCTCGCGCGCGACCGACCCGATCTTCGTCCTTGCGGTCGTCGATGATCTTGGCCCATGATCAGTGCGGCTCGACCGCTTCAGCTGCGGCGAGCTCGACATGCTATGCACGTCTCGCCACTATCCTGGATCGCTCTAGGCTGCGCCGTCGTCGCCGCCATCATCATGGTGATGTACCTGGTGTATCGGCCGCCATTCGACGCGAGGACCATGGGCTTCCTGACGCTTGGTCTCGGAGTCCTGCCGATTCTGACTGCCCTCATCGGAAACGTGGAAGGTTTCCATGCGATGGAGCAGCAGGCGTTCTGCGGCAGCTGCCACACGATGGACCTCCACATCGCGGACGCGAACGATCCCGACAGCATGGGGCTCGCGGCGATCCATTCGCGAACCCAGATGTTCGGCGACAAGAGCTGCTACGTGTGCCACAAGGACTATGGCATGTTCGGCTTCGTGCTTACGAAGGCCGGCGGCATGAAGCACACCTATCTCTTCCTGACGGACTTCGCCTGGGAGGACGCCCGCGACTCCCTCCCGAGGATCCACATCGCGAGACCGTTTCGAAACGAGAACTGCATGCAGTGCCACAGCACGACCGGATGGCTTTGGCACAACATTCCGGACCACCATGGGCTCCTCGAGGACCTTCGCGCCGGCCAGACGAGTTGCGCCAGCGTTGGCTGTCATGGGTACGCGCACCCCTTCAGCAAGCCGTCCGAAGGGGAAGACGCACCGGCCGAAGCGCGGTTGGGCTCGGGAACACTGTCACCGGAGGGGACATGAATCGACGCCTCGCAGACCTGCTCAACACGACCTCCCGCTCGCGCTTGCTGGTGGTGGCGTGTGTGCTCGGGCTCATCGGGCTCGCCCTCACCAGCTGGTCCCTGTTCGACCAAGGGTGGATACCCATCATGATGGCTATGTCCGTCGGCCAAGGTATCGGAACGCTATCCTTCGCGCTGTTTCTACTCGTCGTGGTAGTCGAGGTTCGGAACGCGACGTTCCGCCCCTCGGTGCCAGTCGAAGAGCCGACGCAAGAGGATCGCTAGTCGCGTTATCTGCTCCAGCGTGAGGCTGCGCCTCCTCAAAACCTCGTCGAGCGCGCAATCGTTGATGTTTCCGCACTCGGGGTCAAGCCCGCCTACCCTGATGCGTCA
>CAYZDM010000685.1:0-2048 GCA_964476875.1 uncultured Sandaracinaceae bacterium
AGTCACCTGCCATGCATGAAGGTAGACGCGCGCGAGCTGCGCATTGTCGTAGAGCATCTTTTCGAAGTGCGGCACCAGCCAGCGATGGTCGACGGAGTACCGAGCGAAACCGCCTCCGATCTGGTCGTACATTCCACCCTCGGCCATTTTCCGCAGCGTCAGTTCCGCCATTTCGAGCGCATCGCCGCCCTCTTCCCGAACGGATTCCCGCAGCAAGAACTCGATCGTCATTGGCTGAGGAAACTTCGGCGCGTCTCCGAATCCGCCCCAGGTGGGATCGAAGCGGTGTCCCAAACCGCGCAGCGCGCTCTTGAACACATCCGAGTCGACTGCCTGTGATTCCAAACCCACCTGTGAGAGGGCCTGCAATTGGGCAGCGACTTCAGTGGCGCTGCCAAGGACGTTCTTTCGGTCGGTCTGCCAGGCCTGGCTCACCCCCGCCAGAATTTGCCGGAAAGCCGGCATTCCGTGGCGAGGCTCGTTGGGGAAATAGGTGCCCGCGTAGAATGGCTCGCCCTCTGGTGTGAGGAACACGGTCATTGGCCAACCGCCCCGCCCCGTCATCGCGTTGGTGGCTTGCATGTAGATGCTGTCGATGTCGGGGCGTTCTTCTCGGTCGACCTTTACGTTGACGAACTCGGCGTTCATCTGTGCCGCCGTCTCTTCGTCTTCGAACGACTCATGCGCCATCACGTGGCACCAATGACAGGCGGCGTAGCCGATGCTGAGCAGGATCGGCTTGTCGCGCTCTTTGGCGAGCCGCATCGCTTCTTCGCCCCACGGATACCAATCGACGGGGTTGTCGACGTGCTGCAAGAGGTACGGGCTCGTCTCGTTCGCGAGATGGTTCGTCATTCTAGCTCCAGGCGAAGCGGGGTTGGTCGTAGTGGGCGACTCTGGTGGGGCGACCGTGGATGGCGACTTCTCGGAACTGGAAGATGACGGCTGCGGTGGGGGCGAAGATGTCTTGGCCGAGCACGCGCACCGAAAGGACTGGTCGATCGGTTTCATCGAGATCGAACAGCTTCGGAATGCCCGGGGCATCGAGGCCCGCGATCGGGACCCTGTACGCTTCGGCGACCTCGTCAGGATTGGCTCGGAGAACGACGCCGTCGCCAGCCCATACGACGACAGGTGTGATGCGAAAGCCAGAGCGCGTGGGGTAGTCGTCGAGCAGGCCAAGCACACGGTCGGCCTGGCAGGACAATCCCACCTCCTCGTGAAGCTCTCGCAGTGCGGCACTCGCCGCGTCTTCACCCTTGTCGATGCGCCCGCCGGGAAGCGCCCATTGACCGCTATGATTGCGGAGCGTCGACACTCGGCGGGTAATGACGAAGCAAGCCTCCCCGGCCTCGTTTCCCACGACGGTCATGGCCACCGCGGCGGGCGTCAGAGAGGCGTCGCGCTCGACGGAACGCTCGTGCCCAGCGAGATTCTCCATGATTCGCGTACGCAGACTGTCATCGACCCCAAGCGTCACGACTTGGGTATACTGCCGATCGCCGAACGGTGCACCGCGCACCCCCCTGAGACCCATGCAAGTAATCCCCGTCCCATGCTTGAGTGACAACTACGCCTATCTCGTCATCGAGAACGGGCGTGCGGCCGTGGTCGATCCGTCTCAGGCCGACCCGGTCTTGAGAGCAATCGCCGAGGCTAACGTGAAGCTTACCGAGATTTGGCTGACTCACCATCATTGGGATCACGTCGGCGGGATCGAGTCCCTCATCGAAGAGTGTCCCATCGATCACGTGCGCGGTTCGAAGTACGACGCGGACCTGCAGCGGATCCCAGGTCAAACCGATTCACTCTCAGATGGCGAGTCATTTAATTTCGGCGACGCGACGGTCGGCATTCTCGAGATTCCTGGCCACACCCTGGGAGCGATCGCCTTCGTCACCGAGGGCCACTTGTTTAGCGGGGACACGCTCTTCATCGCTGGCTGCGGTCGCGTGTTCGAGGGGACGATGGACATGATGTCGAAGTCCCTGGCGAAGCTTCGCTCGTTGCCACCGAGCACCAAGGTGTGGTGCGGCCACGAGTACACC
>CAYZDM010000686.1:0-2048 GCA_964476875.1 uncultured Sandaracinaceae bacterium
GGCTCGCCCAACTTCGGCCTCCGTTGCTCGCCATCGATGAGGCCCACTGCATCTCGCACTGGGGGCACGACTTCCGGCCTTCTTACCTGCGCATCGGCGAAATCATCGACCGCATGCAACCGCCGCGCGTGATCGCGTGCACGGCGACCGCCACGCCGATCGTGAGACGCGAGATCCAGCAGCGACTTGGCCTCGGCTCGGATCGCAGCGCCGTTATCCTCCGCGGCTTCTCTCGGCCCAATCTTCATCTCGCCGTGGTCGAGAGCGACAGTTCTTCGGAGCGGCGCAAGTTGATGATTCAGGCGCTTCGCGAAGCACTCGGCGAATCCAGCACCCCGAACGGCGGCGCCATCGTGTACGCAGCCACGCGCCGAAACACAGAAAAGCTCTCAGACGTGCTGGCGAAGGAGGGTTGGCGTGTCGCCGCCTACCACGCCGGGCTTTCGGCCTCGGTGCGAGAGCGCGTCAACCGTCGCTTCGCGGACCGCTCCCTTGACGTCGTGGTCGCCACCAACGCGTTCGGCATGGGCATCGACCGTGCCGATATTCGAACCGTTGTGCATGCGCAGGCGCCCGGGTCTGTCGAGGCGTACTACCAAGAGGTGGGGCGCGCGGGGAGGGACGGCCAACCGGCGCATGGCTTGTTGCTGACCAGTTCGGGCGACCTGGGCCTACGCCGGCGCCTGATCGGTTTCAGCGGCGGGCGCGATCCAGAGAGCGCGCCCGATTCCGAACACGTGCAGCAACAATGGCGTTTGTTCCTGGACCTGATGCGCTACGTCGAGGCGGGCAGCTGCCGGCACGACTTCATTCTCCGGTATTTCGGAGATGAGCAGGAGACCCTCGGTGGCTGCGGTCACTGTGATGTGTGCGAGCGGCTCGAGGAACGAGGCGACGAGACCGGGGCGCGCAGCGTGTCCGAAGAAGAGTCTCTCCTCGTGCGCAAGGCGCTCGCGGGTGTGGCGCGCAATCAGGGGCGCGCGGGGCTGACAGCCGTCTCGGAGATGCTCCACGGGACCGACAATGAGAGGCTCCGTCGGCTCGGCATGACTGAGCTCAGCACACACGGCCTTCTCGCGGATCACCCGAAGGGTTGGGTGCTGGCGTTGCTGAGGCGATTGATAACCGCCGGCTTGGTCGATCTCACGACGAGCGAGTTCCCCATTCCGTATCTGACCACGCTCGGTGTGGCTACCATGAAGGACGACGAGCCGGTTCGCGTTCTTCTCCCGCCTCCCGACGCAGGCCGCGCACGAAAGCCAAAGAAGGAGCGGCGCCAAACGGAGCGAGCGCTCCCAGACAATGTCGACCCGTCGCTGTTCGAAAGCCTTCGCGCTACCAGGCTAGACATTGCTCGCACCAAGGGCGTACCAGCCTACGTCGTGTGCCATGATCGAACGCTCATGGAGATCGCCGCCTACAAGCCCACGTCGATGGACGCCCTCGCGGACATTTTTGGGATGGGCCCGGCACGCATCGAGAACTATGGAGAGCCCTTCTTGGCGACGGTGAACGCCCACGGGCCGTAGCCGCACGCGCTTCGCGTCAGCTCGGCGCTCCGTGCCCAGGCGGCGGCGTCAGCGCCTTTCCGAGAAAACCTAGAACGGCCCGGATCCGGGCGCTATCGCGCAGGTCCTTGTGAACCGCCTGCCAAATTTGGCGAGGCTCGGGCGCTCCCTCGGAGGGAACACGAACGAGATGGCGGTCGTGGTCCGCGACGAGACAAGGGAGCAAGCCGATTCCAGTTCCGGCGACGGTGGCCGAGTAGGTCGCGGACACGCTGTCCGACCGCAGCACCAGTCGTGCGCCATCCATGCGCGCCTCGATCCAATCGTTCTCCCGTCTGAATGGAGGTGTGCTTGCGAAAAGGATCATCTGATGTCCGGCCAAGGACTCTTTCGGAAGTCCAAATCGGTCGATGTAGTCCAGTGACGCGTACAGCCCGAGGTGGATGAATGAGAGCCGCTTGATGATCAGATCTTCTTGTGTCGGGCGAGCGAGGCGAAGCGCGATATCGGCTTCCCGGCGGGCGAGGTTCACGTCCAGGT
>CAYZDM010000687.1:0-2045 GCA_964476875.1 uncultured Sandaracinaceae bacterium
GGGGTCAAGAAGGGGCTCGACGAGCCGCGGGACCTCGATTCGAATCTCTACGAAGCGCAGCGAACTCGACGTGTCCTCGATCGCATTGGGGGGTACCCGCTCTCGAGTCTGTTGTGGAAGAAGCTTGCCTTTGGTCTTTCAGCGGGGCGTGTTCAGACCCCGGCTCTTCGCATCATCGTTGACCGTCAGCACGAGCGGGATGCGTTCGTTCCGATCGAATACTGGCTCGTCGACGCGCGGCTCAAGGGCGACAAGCCCCACGCGTTCATGGCCGCCCTCCAGAGTGTCGACGGCGAGAAGCTCGACAAGGTTGGTTCGCGCCCGGCCGTCCTCAACGAAAAGGACGCGACGAGTTACGCGTCGGATCTCAAAGTCGCGGACTACCAGGTCAAAGGGATCACCAAGCGTAAGGCCTCTCGCAAAGCTCCGGCCCCCTACACGACCTCGAAGCTTCAGCAGGACGCGGCCAACCGGCTGAGTATGCCGCCCAAGCGCGCCATGCGGATCGCGCAGCAACTCTATGAAGGCATCACGCTCGGGCGCGGCAAGAACGCCGAGGGCGTCGGTCTCATCACCTACATGCGTACAGACAGCGTGCGACTTTCTCCTGACGCGGTGAATGAATGCCGGGAGTACATCGCCACGAAGTACGGCAAGGACGCCGTCCCCGAGAAGCCCAACTTCTTCAAATTGAAGAAGCAAAACGTTCAGGACGCTCACGAAGCGATTCGGCCGACACGGCTCGACCTGCCCCCCGAAGCGGTGAGCAAGTACCTCACAGATCCGCAGCGACGCCTTTACAAACTGATTTGGGATCGCTTCGTCGCGTCCCAGATGATTCCGGCTGTATTCGATCAGACCGGCGTCGAGATCGAGGCCACCGCAGACAGCCGCACATACGGGCTGCGCGCGAGTGGCAGCGTGCTCAAGGTTCCGGGCTGGCGCGCGGTGTACGGGGCCACTACCGAGCCGCTGGCCGGCGAAGAGCCGAGCCCCGACGACAAGACCGACGACGACGACAGCCTTCCCGAGCTCAATGAAGGCGAGGCGCTCCATCTGGTGATTCCGCCGGGTGCCGAGACGCACCACAAGCAGACGGAGCCGCCGCCGCTCTTCACCGAGGCTACCCTCGTCAAGAAGCTCGAAGAGGAAGGCATCGGACGCCCGAGCACCTATGCGGAGATCATCAGCAAGGTCGAGCAGCGTGCGTATGTCGTCAAGGATGGCAACAAGCTGGTCCCGAGTCCGCTCGGCACGCTTGTCATCGAGAAACTAGTCGCCGACAATTTCGACCTCGCAGACATCGGATTCACGCGGAAGCTCGAGGAGGACCTCGACGCGGTTGGTGAGGCACGGGCGAAACGCCTCGATGTGCTTCAGCCTTTCCACGAGCGCCTGCAAGCGCAGATCGCGCACGCGGTCGAGCAGGAGGGCAAGTGGTGGCCCGAGCCCGTCGAAACTGGCGAGGCGTGTCCCGAATCGGGTGACCCCTTGGTGAAACGCTGGGGTCGCAACGGGCCATTCGTCGGTTGCACCAAGTACCCAGAGTGCCGCTACACACTCAACATCGGCCCGGACGGTGAGGTAGAGCCTCCCAAAGAGCCGGAACTCACCGAGTACGACTGCCATGAGTGTGGCGCAAAGATGACAAAGCGCTGGGGCCGCAACGGCTGGTTCCTCGGCTGCTCCAAGTACCCAGAGTGCAAGCACACACGCGCAGTGCCACTCGGATACAAGTGCCCCAAGTGCAAGACAGGCGACATCGTTCCGATCAAGCCCAAGGGCCGTGGGCGTCCGTTCTACGGCTGCACCAACTACCGTTCCGAAGAGCCATGCGATTTCCGCGTGTGGCAGAAGCCGATCGGTATTCCTTGTCCGACGTGCAAGAGCGATTTCTTGGTGGCGATGGGCGGCAAGAAGAACCCCAAGCTCAAGTGTGCGAACGAAACCTGCGACTTCGAGCGCCCCTACGATCCCGGCGAGCTACCGGACGAGAACGAGTCGCAGGAGACGGCGCCTGCGGCTGAGTCCGCTGCAGGCTAAGG
>CAYZDM010000688.1:0-2044 GCA_964476875.1 uncultured Sandaracinaceae bacterium
TCAGTGTCAGTGTCAGTGTCAGTGTCAGTGTCAGTGTCAGTGTCAGTGTCAGTGCCGGCGTCAGTGCCAGCGTCATACGCGGACCTCTTATGGCCGTTGCCCTCGATCGTCGCGTGCAACGCGTTCAGCATCTCTAGCGTCAGTAAGTTCCGTACGTTGTTGCCGTATCGGAGGCCCTTCTCTGTGAGCTGACAGGCCGTGCGCACGCCTCCCTGTCCCAACACATTCGGGTGCACGCCATCTCGGGCCAAGCCCTTGCGGGGAAGGCGACTCAACGCCGCATGGTACTCGATGTACGGAAGTGACCAATGCTGCGCAACCGCCTCGGTAATCGCGTTGAAGCGGCGGATCCAGGCGTCCCGATATCTGTTCCGCCGCGGGAGTGCCGCGCCGAGAACAGGCACGACGCCCCCTTCTTCGAGCTGCTCGATCAAGTACACCAGACGTCGCAGGTAGATTCGCTCATTCTCGTTTTGCGCGTCGTTCCCGCCGAAGAGGACGAACGCCCAGCGGGCTTCAGTGGCGCTCAGCTCTTTGCGGAAGTTGGCGGGGCGGCCTCCGAGCACGTAGCGGAGGTTCCAACTGACGCCGGCAGCTCCGCTTTCCCGATTGAACGAGTTGCGTTTGCCGGCGTCGAAGTAGGCGATCGTTCCCGCGAGGTCCGGATGGGCCCCGAGGTCGACGTGCGGCGTCGAAAAGCAGTACAAAAACGCCTTGCTGGCGACGCTCGAACCACCCATTTTGGAGAACGCATCATCACGCAACTCGGGGTTCCGCGCGCGAATCTCGCGTACGTGCGCTTGGACAGCGTCGGTAAGCAGACTCGGGTCGGCGGCGGCGCTTCCAGAGAATCCTAGCGTCAGCATCAAAACGAAGGCGGTGCGCTTCATTGAATGCGACTCGCAGGTACGAAGTAGAGACGACTGGGCTCGCGGGCTGCCCCACGATGCTTGTTGTCGGTGAGAAGTACCGCGGAACCGTCGTTCAACCACGCCAATCCCTCGAAGTTGGGCAGCGGAGAGATCGACTCGGACAGATCGGCTGCCACGGACGGCTCGAGCCACTGGCCCTCAGGCCCATGCGGCACATGAAATCGAAGGAGCCGCGACACCCCGTAGTGGCGTTCGACCGCCAACGCCTCGATCGAGCCGTCCGCACGCTTCCGGCAGTCGAGCGCGGCAAGCTTGCCAGTCTTGCTGCTGAGGCCGACTCGGTGGGCGGTCCAGGTCTGTGTGTTCGGATCAAACATGCCGAGAGGTGCCCAACGGCGTCCGCGCTGTCGTTCCACGAGCTCGGTCGCCAAAACCAACACGCCATCTACGTGACAAATCCCCTCGATGCCACGGTTATCTGGCGCGGTTAGATTCCAATGCGCGTAGTCGAGCTGGCCCACCGAGGCGACCGTGAAACGACCCCCGTCGAGTCGCCCGTCTAGCACCTCGTCATCGAGGCGGCCTTTGTCCTGCGTCTCGGTGCCGAGCACAAACTGAATCCCGTCGACCCAGGTGATGGCCTCGAGGTCGGTCCCCGGAGCGCCACCGCCCACTTCGTAGCGGGTCACCCCGAAAGTGACGGGATCGATGCGGACGACCGCATCACCGGCCTCACCCGGCGCCCAGAACGCCCCGTGCTCGTCGAGCGTGAGCCCCGAAAGCCCAACCACATCGGTCTGCAGGGCGATGATTCGCCCCGGCCCGCGGGGGGCCTTCTTCGTGCAGGCGGCGCAGGCGAGTAGCAGCGCCACAGCAAACGCCGCCCGCGCAGCCACCCTCAGTCAACCGCTTCAAGTACGGCCGCGGCACCCAAACCGCCCGCGGCACAGATCCCGAGCAGAGCGGTCTCCTTACCGGAGCTGGCCAGCTCGTTGGCCATGGTCGTCACCATCCGAGCGCCGGTCGCGCCAAACGGGTGTCCGATCGACAACGACCCGCCATAGATGTTGAAGTTGTCTTCGTCGATCTCGCCGACAGCCTGGCTCTTGCCAAGCCTCACTTCGGCGAAGCCCTTGCTCGCGAGAGCCTTCGTCACCGAGAGCACCTGGGCG
>CAYZDM010000689.1:0-2037 GCA_964476875.1 uncultured Sandaracinaceae bacterium
TGCGACCGCCGTCGCGGTCGGCAAGTACGCCGATCATCTTCCGTTACAACGACAAGTGGTGCAGATGCGCCGCCAAGGGCTGAGAATCGATTCGCAGACGCTGTGGGATCAGCTCTTTGCGCTGTCGTCGCATTTGCAGCCCGCCTACGATGCGTTGCATCAGCATGTCCTGAGCCACGCGGTAGTGGGCGCCGACGAGACCACGTGGCGGCTGATGGGCAACAAGGCGGTGACAAACACCAAGCGCTGGCAGGTGTGGGCACTGAGCGCGCCCGATGCGGTGGTGTACCAGCTTCATCCGAGCCGCAGCGCCGATGCGGCCGAGCAGCTGCTCCAAGACTTCGAAGGCACGGTGATGTGCGACGGCTACAGCGCATACAAAGCGCTCGAAAAACGCCGTCACGATTTCAAGCTCGCGCACTGCTGGGCGCACGCCCGAAGAAAGTTTGTCGAGTTGGAGGATAGTTTCCCGAAAGCAAACGAAGAAGCCCTTGCCCTCATCGCCGAGCTCTATCGAATCGAACGCGAGATGCAGGGCAAGCCCCCCGGTGTGCGACTTGCGATTCGGCAACAACGCGCCGGCCCCGTGGTGCAACAGATTCATCAGTGGGCACTTCAGCAACGAGCCCTGCCCCAAAGTCCGCTTGGAAAAGCGATCGCGTATCTCGGAAAACACTGGGACGGCCTCCGAGTCTTTTTGACCGACCCCGACGTGCCGCTCGACAACAACCGAACGGAGCGCGCGATGCGCGCTGTGGTCCTCGGAAGAAAAAATCATTTCGGCTCGCGCTCCGAGCGCGGCACGAAAGTGGCCGCGATGATGTACTCGCTCGTCGAGAGCGCGAAGATCAACAGCGTCGACCCCGAGCTTTATCTCAAGCTCGCCGCACTCGAATCGATCGCCGGCCGGCCCATCCCGCTCCCTCATCAGCTCGGCTGATTCTTCGAAAATCGCGCGCTCCGTGCTTTCCGCCGTCTTCAACCCGTGGGGCGGCGAGCACTTACCGTTGACCTTGGCAGGCTCTGCCCACCATTCTTGGCAGATGCTCGCACGGGGAGGTCAGATCCTGAGCGTTGTGGGAATCGCGATCTGTCTCGGCGCGTACCTGCTTCCCTATGTGTTCATGTTGGGCACGTGGTGGCGGTGGATCCCAAGTACAATCGTGATCCTGACTGTCGGCGCTGCCTTCCATGGGTCTTCCACAGCACGGTTTTTCGGGATCAAGATGTCTCTCGAAGTGGTGGGAGCCACGCTAGCGCTGTTCGTCATTCTCTTGCCAATTTCGTCCTTTGTGTTGCTCGAGGTCCTCAACGAGCCGCCCCTGCAAGTCCAAGTCCATACCTATCGGCCGAAGTATGTGGGTCAGTTCTTTCAGGTCTTCAATGACGAGATTGTGCTCCGGGCAGCCGTGGTGACGGTGCTCCTTCGGTGGTTTCAGTACCCCAAGTCGGTGAGCTTGGTGCTCGCAGCGTTCTTCGCGGTGGGTCACTACCTTCTATATCGGTTCCATGGCAGCGACATCGGATGGGAGGCGATGACGACGCTTTTTGCACTCGGCGCGATCGCCAACCTTCTATTCGTTCGCTTCGGTCACGTCGGCTACTCCTTGGCGGCTCACTACGCGTGGAACTTCTACCGGTTCAATGGCTCCTACTTCGTCGAGGGCCACGAGATCGCTCAAGGTGAAACGTTCAACTATGTGGAAGGAAATGCGTGGGTCGCGATCACATCCTTAGTCGCATTTCTGTTTGTGTTTACTGTGTTTTCTCGCGGCGAGTGTTCTGGAAGCTCGCCGCGCTCGCGTTAGTCGGAGGCGAGCCACCTAGGCCGTGCTTCTGCGAGCCTATCAGGAGATAACAAGTCGTTTGCGTGTTTCGCGCCTCGGTGCCGTGAGGGTGCCGTGGCGATATCTGATCATGTGATACCGAGTGAGGTGACGTGAACATGGCGACGCGTGTGCTCGTGCGTGATCATTGGAGAAGTGTTGTTTTCGTCAGCGTTCTGGGAGGTCGCGAAACGGGCCGTAGAAGTCCGTG
>CAYZDM010000690.1:0-2033 GCA_964476875.1 uncultured Sandaracinaceae bacterium
GGGTGCCACTGCGCGTCCAAACCTCGTGGGAGATTTGGCTCGGAATTGGTCTCGTTGCTGTCGTTTGGGCATCCACATTTCTTCTCCAGGTTCCGGCGCACAGCCAATTAAGCCGCGGCTTCGATGAAGAGAACTGGCGAATGCTCGTCAACAGCAACTGGGTGAGGACTCTCGCATGGTCGGCAAGGGCCTGCCTGGTGAGCTATTGGCTCTTCGAGACTCTGGCTGAAGGCGCGCGACTCGGACTCTAACGCCGGACGGCCTCGAACTCGACGCCGAGACTCACCGTGATGAAGTGGAGCCAGTTCTTGGTGTACCCATCGCTGGGCGGGTTCGGGTTGCTGCTGGTTCCAACGGCACCGCCACCAAGATAGCGCAGGTTGAAGAAACCCGCGACGCGATCCGTGAGATCGTAGCCAACGCGAAGGCTGGCATCGAGGATCGCACCGGTGACCTCTGAGTCGCTGCCGTTGATGACACTGACGGGCGCGTACATTCCGTCGATTTCCGTTCCCCACCACACGCCGTTCTCGAAGCCCCATCGTCCGCGGAACTTGAGCGTCGGAACGGGGCCAACGTCACGACGATCGGCGCGCAGAGTACCGTCTGCCGACGTAAACGTGATCGTGGCGTCTCGGATCTGAAGCGAAAACCCGATCGACACCTCATCTCCGCGCCGCCGCAAGAAATCATACAGATAACTGATGCGCCAAAACGGAAAGCCATAGGTCGAGTTCAGGGGCGTCCCAGCGGGAAATACGACGCCATCGAAGGTGGTGTCCTGGCTCAGCACGGTCTCTCCGGTGAGCTTGAGGGGCTGATAGAGGAATATGACGGTATGTCGCCCTTTGAACTTTAGGTCCGTGCTGAGACGAAAGAACGGAAACAGCACGTCCTGCCCACCGTCCTTCCGGTAGTCGAAGCGCGTGCCATCCGTGCTGAGTTGAATGATGTTGCTGGCAACAGCCAAGAAGCCCAACTCCGCCCAGAGCGACCACTCCACATTCGCTGGCTTCTCCAACGTCATTTGATACTTGGAGGCGATGTTGCTGGGACGCAGCATCGGCGGACTCTCAGCAGGGTCGTGCTGCGCGAACACGTTCGCAGAGCAAAGCGCAGACACGAGCGCAGCAACGATGGCGGTACTTAAACGCATGGATTTCATCCTTCTCGAAGACCTAGGGCAAGCTAACACGATCTCCCATGCAGCCGTCAGCAGGAACTCGAGGCTACTACGTTCTGGACGACGCACGAGGCCTACCGATCTGCTCCGACAGCTCTACGTTCCTGACGATGCGAAAGCCCGATGTCGTCGTTATCGGGGCCGGCTTTGGGGGGCTGGCCACCGCGCTGAGGCTTGCCGAGCTAGGCGCCGACGTCGTCCTATGCGAGACGCTTCGCTATCCGGGAGGCTGCGCAAGTACATTCACGCGCAGCGGCTATCAGTTCGAAGCGGGGGCGACTTTGTTTTCGGGTCTCGGCGACGGGCAGCTCTTTTCCCGCTGGAACGAGAGATGGGATCTGGGTGTTCGTTTCGATTGGCTCGACCCGCTCGTAGAGATGCGAACAAAGCAGTGGTCTCTCTCCGTCCCGCCGGACCGCGACTCGTTCATTCGACGGTTCGGCGAGCTCCCAGGAGCAGACACCAAGGCTCTGGGCGACTTCTTTCGCACCCAACGACGCGTTGCGGACGAGCTTTGGGAGTTTTTCGAAGACCCCAGCTTGCTACCCCCGCTCACTGGAAGGTCGATCGTCCGTCATCTCGGACGATCGGCATCGTATGGCCCTATTTTGCGGTGGATCGGGCGTCCCCTCTCGGACCTGGTGTCGCAGTCCGGCCTCGCGGGCTGGGAACCACTGCGCGTCTATCTCGATGCCGTCAGCCAGATCACGGTGCAGGCTAGCGCCGCGGAAGCAGAGGCGCCGTTTGCCATGGCGGCCATGGACTACTTTTTTCGAGGCACCGGCCACGTGCACGGGGGCATCGGGAACCTCGCATGGGGTCTCAGCACCGCGATCTCGCGGGCGGGGGG
>CAYZDM010000691.1:0-2029 GCA_964476875.1 uncultured Sandaracinaceae bacterium
AGCCGCGCAGTGGCCAAAGCCGCTGCGCCGGTGTTCGGATCGGCCACGCTCGCGAAGCTCGCGCTCGACAACTTTGCGATGCGGCCTTTGATTCGTGCGGCCCCTGCGGTTCGCGAGCTCGGCGTTTTGGAGCTCGCGCGCCAGGTCGTCGCAGACCATCCAGGCAAGCGGGTCGTCTTCGACATGCCTGCGACGGGGCACAGCGTGGCCTGGCTCAAAGTCGCCCGGCAGGGCCGCGAGCTGACCGGCCGCGGGCCTGTTCATGACCTCTGCGCGAAGCTCGAAGCCGAGCTGATTTCACCAGGGCGCGCTTCCATCGTCGTCGTGACGCTCCCCGAGCGGCTCGTCCTGTGGGAAACCCTGACGCTCTGCGAGACGGTCGAAAAAGAGGTCGGACTTTCCGTCGATCGACTTGTCGTGAATCGCGTGCCGCATGCGCCTCCGGAGAACGCGCTCGCTGATGCCGTCGCCATGTCGAAATCCGAAGGCGCGGTTGGCGAGGCGGCGCAAGAGCTTGCGGAGCTTCTCTCGATTCGCGGCACGGTGCGGAACCAAGTCATGGAAGCTTTGGACGAGACGGTGCACCGGTATGGCGAAGACAAGGGCGGTGACAGTGGGCTGACCTTGCTTCCCTTTGCATCCACCGACCCAACCGCCCAAACGGTGGCCGAGTGGCTGCGAAGCGCAGGGGCCGCGTGAAACACCCAATTGTCATCGTCTGCGCCGGAGGCGGCGGTGTCGGTAAGACGACAACGTCGGCGGCTCTCGCGCTGGCTCTGGCCAAGAGCGGATACCGGGCCTTGATCGTCAGCATCGACCCGGCCCGCCGTCTAGCAGACGCGATGGGCGTCGAGCTCGGGACAGAGGCCCGGGAGCTTTCGCTCGATTCGGGAAGCGGCCAGCTCTTTGGGCTCATGCCCGACCCTCAGGATGCCTTGCGCACCTTCGTCGAGTTTTTGTTTGCGGAGGAACCCGAGGCGCTCGAGCGGCTACTCGACAATCGCCTTTACCGCGTCCTCGAAGCCGCGGTCCCGGGAATCCACGAGGTCGCGACGATAAGCCTGACTTGGCGAGCTATCATCGAAAATGAAGTCGATGCGGTAGTGATCGACACTGCGCCGTCGCGCAATGCCGTTGACTTCATCACCTACCCGAAGCGCTTGGCGAAGCTTCTGGGGGGCCGCGCGGTCGGTTGGATGGCTGCGATCGGGAAGCGAACGGGTGTTGCGCCACAAGAGGACAAGATGGGCCGCGTGGAGCAACTTTTGGTCCGCGCATTGGGGCCCGTGGCGCGAGACGTCGCTGGGTTGTTTGCCGAGATGGCGCGCGTTCGCGAACGCTTTATCCTGCTCAATGAGCATACGAGTGACCTGTTGCTTCGCCCTGAGACGCGGTACTACCCGGTCGCCTCTCCGACCGCGGCTGCTAGCGACGATGTCGACTACCTCATCAAGAAGCTTGGGAAGCTCGACATCGCTCCACGGGCTTTGATCCTCAATTCCGCATTCGTGCCGGAGCGCGATTGGGTTCAGGTGCTCGAGGCTTCAGGCAAGACGAGCACGGCCATCGACCAGGTTCTTTCAGGGCTCAACGACGAACGCGCGACACGCAACCGTGCCGCTTCGCGCATCACGGATGCCTTCTCGAGAAAGTATCCGGACTTGCCCCAGCTTCGCTTGCCGTTCCTCGAGTCTGTCGAGCCACGTAGCATCGTCCACGCGCTTTCGCAGAGCTTCGACATCGCTGCGCTGCTCGAGCGCTAGCTCGAACCTCCGCTACCAGGTCTGGCTCCGCGCCCATGCCTTGAGCCGGACCATGCCCTCTGCGTAGCTGACCGCGGGGTCGTAACCGAGATCCCGGCGCGCCGCGGAAATGTCGTACCAGTGCGCGGTTGAAAGTTGGCTCACCAGAAAACGGGTCACCGGTGGCTCGGACTGCAGCTTGAACGTGTTCCAAATGGCCTCGGCCACGGTCGCCGCGGAGCGGGCTAGGGGGGCCGGAACGGTTCGCGTGACGGGCGGCAGGCCGG
>CAYZDM010000692.1:0-2028 GCA_964476875.1 uncultured Sandaracinaceae bacterium
TCGTCGTCGAACAAGAAGTCAGCCAGCGCGCGGGCCAGCTCGGTCTTGCCGACCCCGGTCGGCCCGAGGAACAAGAACGAACCGATCGGGCGGTTTGGCTCGCCTAGTCCGGCGCGGGAGCGTCGCACCGCATTGGACACCGCGACGACCGCTTCATCTTGGCCGATGACGCGCTCGCGTAGACGGTCCTCCATGTGAAGAAGCTTGTCCTTTTCGCCTTCGAGCATCTTGTTCACGGGAATGCCCGTCCACTTGGAGACAACCTCGGCAATGTCTTCGTCGGTGACCTCTTCCTTGAGGAAGGAGGCGTTCGTCTGGACCTCAGCCAGCTTCTGTTGGGCGTTGGTCACCGCCAACTCGGCAGCCGGGATCTCGCCATACTGCAGACGGGCGGCCTGCTCGTAGTCCGTTGTTCGCTCGGCGCGCTCGAGGTCGAGGCGGAGACTTTCGACGAGTTCCTTCTTCTCGCGGATCTCGGTGATGACCTCCTTCTCGCGGAGCCATTGGGCGCGCATCGTGTCTAGATCCTCCTGAAGCTCCGAGAGCTCCCTTTCGAGGTCTGCTAGACGCTTCTTGCTCGCGTCGTCTTTCTCCTTTTTCAGCGCCTCTCGCTCGATCTCGAGTTGCGTGAGCTTTCGCTCCGCAGTGTCGATCGGGGCTGGCAAGGAGTCGATCTCCATCTTGAGGCGAGACGCGGCCTCGTCGACCAGGTCGATGGCCTTGTCCGGTAGAAAGCGGTCGGTGATGTATCGCTCGCTCAGAGTCGCGGCCGCGACGATTGCGGAGTCTTGAATCCGAATCCCGTGGTGGATTTCGTAACGTTCTTTGAGTCCGCGCAAGATCCCGATCGTCTCGGGCACCGAAGGCTCACCCGCGAACACCGGCTGAAACCGCCGTGCGAGGGCCGCATCCTTTTCGATGTGTTTGCGGTACTCGTCCAGCGTTGTTGCGCCGACGCAACGCAGCTCGCCACGCGCCAAGGCCGGCTTGAGCATGTTGCTTGCGTCCATCGACCCCTCGGCCGCACCCGCGCCAACCAAAGTGTGGAGCTCGTCGATGAAGAGGATGATCCCTCCCTTTGCCGACTCGATCTCTTGCAGCACGGCCTTGAGACGCTCCTCGAACTCTCCTCGATACTTCGAACCCGCGATGATTGCCGCGAGGTCCAGCGACAGGAACTTCTTGTTCTTGAGGCTTTCCGGGACGTCACCTTGAACGATACGTTGCGCGATCCCCTCGGCAATCGCGGTCTTGCCGACGCCAGGCTCGCCAATCAGCACGGGGTTGTTCTTCGTGCGGCGCGAGAGCACCTGCATCACCCGGCGAATCTCTTCGTCCCGTCCGATCACAGGGTCGGTCTTTCCCTGCCGCGCCGCCTCGGTCAGGTCGGTCGTGTATTTCTCGAGGGCCTGGAACTTCCCTTCCGGATCTGGGTCGGTCACGCGCTGGGTCCCGCGAACTTCCTGTACTGCTTGCAGGAGCGTCGATCGGTCGACGCCTTGCGCTTCGAGCGATTTCTTTAGCTGCGCGTCGTTGTATGCCGCCAGCAGAACGTGCTCGGCCGAGGTGTACTCGTCCTTGAGCGCTTCGGTCTCTTTCCAAGCGTTGTTGAGCACATCACTGAGACGTGAGGAGATACCCGGCTCCGCGCCGCCAGCCACTTTCGGCATTCGATCGAGCACTGCGCCGAGCGCACGAATCAGGCCCTGCAGGTCAGCGCCGGCCTTCTCGAGAATTGCCGGTGCGAGCCCACCCGCCTGGGCCAAGAGGTCGAGCAGGAGATGCTCCGGATAGACCTCGGGATTGCCCCGATCTGCTGCGTTTTGCTGGGCGGCAACCAAGGCCTCGCGCGTTTTGGTGGTGAGTCTGTCCAATCTCATTTCACGGCAAACTAAGCATCGTGTTGGGGGGCGTCAATAGTTAGACAGCACCCCGAAACGACGTAATAAGCGAGTGGTGCGCACGTCAGTCCTTGCCGTGGTGGCCGTCTTCCTCGCCTGCTACTGGCTCCCCGTCGGCACGGCACGC
>CAYZDM010000693.1:0-2024 GCA_964476875.1 uncultured Sandaracinaceae bacterium
GCGGGCACGGTGGGCGACGTCTGGCTTGGCCACAGGCGAGCGTCGACCGAGAATGCGCGGTGCAATGGCAAGAAGCACATCAGCAGCGCGAGCAAGCTCACCAGGTAGTAGTGGTTCAGGTAGTTGGTGACATCCGTCAACTCCACGTAAGTGAACACGAAGAACAGCGCCACGATCGACGCGCGGTAGAGGAAACCAATTGCGACGAACGCGGCGAGCACGGTCATCGCGACGTAGAGAACCGTCATCCACGGCTCGGGCAGAACGTGCACCCATTCGAAGCCCCAGTACTTGAAGAAGAACGTGGGCTGCACGTAGAAACGATCGACCCAGCCGTTCCACAAGAACCGTGCGCTGCTCAGACACAGGATCGTCCCGAATAGAATTCGGAACGCGCCCAGCGAGGCAGCATCGCGCGGTTGGAGCAGGCGAGGTCGAAGCTCGGGTGACATCGTCCGACGTCAGTCGTTGTCGCCAGCGGCCCGGTCGGGCGCCTCGAGGTTGAGGTCCCCAATGAACTCCGACTTCAGAATGTCGGTGACGGTGCGGACGGCCGCGTGTGCGTCCTCGATGGACTGTGGGTCTGAGTCGAGCGCCTCGCTCAGGGTTCCAGGAATTGCCTCGATGGCCCCGAGCGCCGCATCGATCGCGTCGGTCATGTCCGCAGTCACGGCAGAAGACCCCATGTCATCGAGTAGATCGTCAAATCCCGGGGCGTCGGTTCCCGGCGTGGCGCCCAAGAACAGGGCTTGAAACGCACGCATATTGGCGAGGACGTGCTCCTTCGACCGAAAGGCCCACCGCGACTCGATCGAGTCAGGGCAGCGCGTCTGCTCGCATCCGGTGATACCCACCGGCTCGGCAAGCTTCATGTCCTTGGCTTCCCTGTCGAGGTAGAACATCGCGTCGGAGATGGCGTTGAGCCCCTCCTGCGCAGAACCGTAGACGGCACCCCCGCGACGGGGGTCGGTCAGCTCTGCGATGAAGTTGCCGCCGTCGGGCGCCCACGCGTCGACCAAGTCGTCGGCGGAGCGACGGACGAGCGTCGCCAATGCGGCAGCGTAGGCCAGCCGTCGACCTGGGATCTCCGCTGACAAGTCCTCCCAGGCACCTTCGGGTTCGATCGGGCGAATCGCGGTGCAGGTGTTGCCAGGATCGTCGTTGAAGAGAAGGTACTCGATCGCGTCAAGGCCACGCGGCGTGGCTGGGGTTGCATCGAGGGCGTCTGGGTCGTCGTAGTCGTCGCCGACGATCGTCTGGTCGACGTCGCAGGTGTCGAGGGTCGACCAGGTGTAGATGCGCGCCCGCAGATCCTGCCCCCCCATCACGTTGAGGCTCGAAGCCGTCGGACCTGCTTGCATCATCTCGATCGATTGCCACGAATCGATCGCGGCACGCCACGCCTCCTGAGCCTCGGCTCTCGCTCCGGTTCCGGCGACAGCCGCCGCGAGGGCAGTCTCGAGCGATGCCGCCCGGGCCGCGAAGGTCTCATGCGCGGGAACAAAGACGTTCTCTCCAAGTGACGCGAGGACCTCAGCGCGAATCGCCGAATCTCCGCCATCGTTGGAAGAGCTGCTGTCACCACTGCTGCAGCTCGCGGCCACCAAGGCCACGAGAACGATGGATGGTCGTCTACCAGCTCGTGAGGTTCGCTTCGTCGAAGTCATATGCGTCTCCAATCAAGGTGCGCGCATCGAGAAGCTGCGCGCGATAGTCCATGTCATCGGTGGGCGAAGTTGCGGAGGCGCCTGCGGGCGCGTCCCCGATGGCCGCGTGAACCGCGGCGAAGTCGGCAGCGCGCATAGACGATCGTGGATTGAACTGGAAGGCCAAAGCGGCACCTTTGAGCCCTGCCCAGTGCTTCGAATGGTCGCCGAAGTCGTAGTCTTCGGTTCCGATCGCGTCCATGTCCGAGAGGACTTGGTTGATGCGGTGGACCGCGGTGGCCGCGATCACCTTCTCCCAGGTGTCTGCGACGATGTCTCGTTGGACGCCGAGCGCGGCCGCGTCCCCCTCGCCAGCTT
>CAYZDM010000694.1:0-2020 GCA_964476875.1 uncultured Sandaracinaceae bacterium
TCGACCGATGGAAGCCTGCTCCACGCCAGCCGAGAGTGGGAGTTATCCCGGTCTTTTAGGCTCTCGTCAACGAGATGTCGCTGACCAAATGCTGGGATGCTACGTTCCGCCGGTGGGAGAAACCGGGCCTGAGTTGCTCGATGTTCTGGCGCCGGGGGCCGACGGGGAGCCGGAGCGGGAGCTCGAGCGGGTTTGGCGAGCGTTCCAGGCCGTGCGGGGGACCGGAGCGTCGCCATTTGTGGCGGCTGTCCTGGTCGCGTCACGGGTCGATCGCCTCGGGCTCGCGTTCGCGGCGGGGTATCCTGCGGCCCTGCAGCACCTGTCCCCCGGGACGCCGATGCCCTGCGCCTTGTGCGTCACAGAGGAGGGCGGCACTCACCCACGCGCCATGAAGACGACGCTCGTCCAGACAGACCAGGGACTCGAGCTCAACGGCGCCAAGACGTTCGTGACCTTCGGTACCCTGGCCCAGGCTCTGGTGATCGCTGCGCACGCCGGAGAGAAACCCGACGGCCGACCGGACCTGGCCGTCGTTCGAATCCCCGCTGACCGGGAGGGCGTGACACTTCATGCGCACCCGCCCACGCCCTTTGCCCCGGAAGTTCCCCATGCTCGACTCAAGCTCGATCGAGTTGTCGTTCGACCCGAGGAGCGGTTGCCCGGCGACGGCTATCTTCAGTACGTGAAGCCGTTTCGCACCATCGAGGACATCCATGTCCTAGGCGCTGCAGCCGGTTATTTGATCGGGGTGTGCCGACGCGCGAGCGGGTCTGCGGCGTTGCGCGCAGATCTAGCCGCTACCTTGGTGGCGCTCGATCAACTCCGAACGTCGCCGCCTCTCGACCCGCGCGCCCATCTCGTGCTTCATGCCGTCTACCAACGTTTGGTCGCCCTGGTTGACGGAGAAGCGATGGCCTCGGTCTGGCAGATGGCCCCCGACGCCGAACGTGAACGCTGGACGCGCGATCGCCCTCTACTCAACGTTGCATCGCGGGCACGGCGCGCTCGTTTCGAACGCGCGACCCAGGAGCTTGCGTGAGCGATCTCGAGGGTCGGGCGCTCAAAGGAGTATTCTGGACCGTCACGCAGGCGCTCGGCGGTCGTGCCCTTTCGCTGGCCGTCTTCCTCGTCCTCGCGCGGTTGCTTACGCCCGCGGACTTCGGGCTCGTCGCTATGGCGGCCGTGTTCATCGCGCTGTTGGAGGTGTTGGTCCAGCAAGGCTTCTCGTCGGCAATCACCCAGCGTGAGAACCTCGAGCCCGAGCACGAGAGCACAGCGTTCTGGACCAACATCTTGCTCAGCGCCTTGATGGGAGTGGCTCTTTGGGCGTCGGCTGGATGGGTTGCGCGGCTCTACGACGCCCCAAATCTCGCGCCAGTAGTGAGATGGTTGGCCGCGATTCTGCCTCTACGCGCGCTGGTGGCCGTCCCGGTGGGCCTGCTGCAGAGGCGAATGGAGTTTCGCGTTCTGGCGCTTCGGTCGATCTTCGGCGCCTTCGTCGGCGGTGTGGCGGGGATCGCCGCCGCGTTCGCAGGCTGGGGCGTCTACGCCCTGGTCGCGCAGCTACTCATCGGTGGGCTTGCCGAGGTCGTCGCCGTGTGGGCCGCTTCGTCGTGGTGGCCGCGGTTGGTGTTCTCGGTCCGCCATCTGCGCGAGCTTCTGGGGGTCAGCCTCCACCTGGTGAGCGCGGGTTTGTTGGACTTTCTGAATCGACGCTCGGACGATTTGCTCATCGGAATTTTCCTAGGGGAGGTCGCCCTCGGCTACTACGCAGTCGCCTATCGGGTGCTTCGGGTCATGACGCGCGTGATGGCCAAGACCGGAACCGTGGTCGCGTTCTCCGCGTTTTCTCGTTTGCAGAACCAACCCGATCGCATGCGCGAGGCGTTCTACCGGTCCACTCAGGCAGCCAGTGTCGTCTCCATGCCGGCCTTCGTTGGCCTTTCGGTCGTGGCTCCCGTCGCCGTCCCCCTGATGTTCGGGGAGCAGTTCACCGAGAGTGGTCAGGTGCTCCGTGTCC
>CAYZDM010000695.1:0-2018 GCA_964476875.1 uncultured Sandaracinaceae bacterium
AAGCCATAGAAGCTTTTGATCGACCAATCCTGCCAGTGGTCGCCGGCCACGATTCGGTGAAAGGTGGGGTGGTCAGCACCGATCAACGAATCCAAGCCGATGAGGAACGTCGTCGCGATCGCAATGAACAACACCACATGGATGGTGACCTGCTCGAAGCGCCAGGACTTGGTCGACTTGCTAGTGAGGTGTCTCCATGGGTCGCCAAAGGTGTTGGCCAGACCACCACAACCGCACACCCATGAGCAGTACCAGCGCTTGCCATAAAGAACCGCGAGCACCGGCGCCGCCAGCAGCGACCCGACGACGGTGTAGAGCGCGAAATACAACGGCAAGTCCGCCAAGGTTTGCGGGTAGAGGTAGTCGTACTTGAGCGGCCAGAAGTACGAAAAGTAGAGTTCCTGGCCGCCGAACAACGGCATGATGAAGGGCAGCGTAAACCCGAGCGCGATTTGGATCGCGATATTGACGGTAATGCGAAGCCGGTTGTAACGACTGTTGCCGTGGCGCTTCAGATAGAAGAAACCGCCGGTGAGCATCGCGAAACTGTAAAGGAACCCGTAGAGGTACCAGCGGTTGCGGAGACCCACTGCCTCGGAAAGCGCCGTGAGTGGCTCGACACCAAAGTGCGCTTGCACTTTGTGCTCCCAGTAGAGCACGACATAGAACGAAACGAGCAACGCCGAAATCGCGATGCCGACGACGCTGCGATTGCGCCAGCCCTCGCGGTAGGTGGATAGGAGCCCGTTTTGTCCCTGCTGATCCATTTTATGCCCTCGGAACTCGCAAGGGAGGTACGAACTCGGTGTCGAAGGCAGCCTCGTTCAGGTGTCGCAACACCCAGTCTCGACTCCGCCGCTCTTCGATCCAACGCATGAGCACGGTGTGGTCCCAGCGCCGCCCGAGCATGTTGAACCCGACGACCTGGCCGTCGCGAGTCACGATGCGAGAGGTGCTATTCACACTGCCCTTTTCTTCGAAGAACCAGTTCTCTTCGCGGTCGAGCTTCCAATTCACCAAGCCCGCGGTCGTGTATTCGATGTCCATGAGCTTCGCCGAATTGTACCACGTGCCACGCCGATATCGGGTTGAATCCCCGAGCAGGCGTCCGCCTACGACCCGCCCCTGGTCCCGCGCCGTGTACCAGAGCTGCTCTGGGCGTCGACTACCGTCGAACCAAGCTACCGACGCACAATCTCCAGCGGCAAACACCTCTGGGACGTTCGTTTGAAGGCCCTCGTCGACCACGATGCCACCGCGTTCGTCAAGCTGGATTCCACTGTCCACGAGCCACTCGGTGTTCGGCATCACGCCAATGCCAACGACCACGCAGTCGCTTTCGTAACGCCCAACATTGGTTCGCACGGCCGACACATTGCCATCCGAATCCGTCTCGAGCGCTTCCACATCGTGCTCGAGATGAACCTCGACTCCGTGCTGCGCCATGCGGTCGCCGATCCATTCGGATTCCCTTCGATCGAGCGCGATAGGCCAGAACCACTCTTCTCGGATGAAGAAGTGGGGTCGGAGCCCTGCGGCAACGGCTACCTCCACCGCTTCGATCCCGATGAGGCCGCCACCGATCACCGCGGGCTTTCGAGCGAGTCGTCCACGGCGCTCCGCCGCCACTTCACGAAAGCGATAGGGCGAGTCGTGTTCGCTTGTCCCGTCGACATGCATGCGGGGCCGTGGAGGCCCTCCGGCACGCGACGCGCCGCCATGCACCTCGCGCTCGTACCAGTCGAGGTCCTGCAAGGTGACGAAGTGACCGACGCCGGGCGCATCGCTCCCGGCCCAAGGCCCTGGTCGAGGCCGTGAGCCCGAGGCGATCAACAATCGGTCGTAGGGAACCGCGTCGTGAACACCGCCGAATCTAATCAACCGGCTCGCAGTATCGATGCCGGTCGCCCTCGCCCGCACCCGCCGGAAGCCGAGCCTCTCGTATGCATCGCGTTCGAGTGGCTCGATGTCGCGATGGCTCATCTGTCCGCTGAACACCCACATCAGCGCCGTGCGGG
>CAYZDM010000696.1:0-2013 GCA_964476875.1 uncultured Sandaracinaceae bacterium
AAGACGACAATTAAAGGGGTCAGACCCCTTTTAGGAAGGGTTAATTCTGGCAAGGTTTGGGGATGGGTGAGCGGGCGCGTGCGGAGGCGGAGCTGGGGCAGCTCGCGGATCAGATTCGGCACCACGAAGCCGCCTATCGGGCGGGCGTTCCGGAGATCACCGATGGCGCGTTCGACGATTTGCTGGATCGATATCGCGAGCTTGCCGGCTCGCTCGGGATTGACGCAGCGGAGCGCATCGACGCGCGGCCCGGGCAGGATCATACGGCGGGATTCGAGACCGTAGAACACCGGGTCCCTATGTTGTCCCTCGAGAAGCTCTCGCCGAATCGACGGGACAGCGCCGGCGAGCCGATGCCGCTGTCCGATCAGCTCACCGCGTGGTTCCGCCGAAGACGCAAGGAGCTGGAGGTCGAGGAGCTGCCAACGATCATCGAACCAAAAGTGGATGGCATTTCGGTGTCGCTCCTCTACGCGAATGGCGTGTTGCGTCGCGCCGTGACCCGCGGCGATGGGCGCAAGGGAGATGTAATTACGAAACAGGTGGCCCGACTCGGCACCGTGCCGACGGAGCTGCGCAAGGCCGGCAAAGGCGAGATCGAGATCCGAGGGGAGCTCTACTGGCCGCTCAGTGAGTTCGCGCGCTTCAATGCGACGCTCGACAAGCCATTGATCAATCCACGCAATGGCTGTGCCGGTATGATGAAGAGAAAAGACCCGGAGGGCCTCGAAGAAACGGGGATTCGTTCGTTCTTCTATCAGGTGGCCTGGGACGATGGAGTGCGGCTTCCGCCGACTCAAGGCGAGACGTTGCAGTGGCTGTCGGAGCGCGGCGCCGAGGTCTACTTGGGCGAGGTGTTTCGCACGACCTCCGAAGAGGCGGCGCTTCGGTACTGTGAGGACTACCAAGCGCGCCGAGAGGCTCTTGACTACGACATCGATGGGATGGTCATCAAGCTGGATGAACTTGGGGTGTATGCGCGGCTTGGGGCGACCGGGCACCACCCCCATTGGGGCATCGCCTACAAGTTTCCGCCTGAACGCAAGCCCACCAAGCTTCTGGACATCGAGGTGTCTGTCGGGAAATCGGGAAAGCTGACGCCCGTTGCAATACTGGAGCCAGTTTTCGTGTCGGGGACCACGGTGAGCCGAGCATCGCTGCACAATTTCGTGGAGCTCGAGCGCAAAGATGTGCGGGTGGGAGACACCGTTCTCGTCGAGAAAGCCGGAGAGATCATTCCTCAGGTCGTCGAGGTCGATAAGAGCAAACGCAAACGCGGGCTGAAGCGATTCGTGCCACCGGATGCATGTCCGACGTGCGGGACTACGGCCGTGAGCGAAGAGATCTTCGTGTACTGCCCCAACCCGACGTGTCCGGACCAGGTGCGTGAGCGTCTCCGGCACTTTGCGAGTCGTCGCGCGATGGACATCGACGGGATGGGTCAGGTTCTCGTTGACCAGGTGGTCGACAAACTCGGCGTCCGCTCGCCCGACGACTTGTTTCGCCTCGATGTGAAGGCGCTCACTGAGCTCGATCGGATGGGCGAGAAAAGCGCAGAGCGAGTGAAGGCGGGTCTCGAAGTGGCCAAGGAACGAGGCCTCGGGCGCGTGCTGACGGGACTCGCGATTCGTCATGTCGGCGAGACGATGGCCGAAGACCTCGCTGCCTATTTCAGGACCGCAGAGGCGTTGCTCGAGTTTGCAGCGCGATATGCGGCCGACGAAGATGAGGCTATCGAAACCGTGGCGCCCGCGAAGTCGTCCGAACGTGGCGCAGTCGAGGGTCTTGCACGCAAGAGCGCCGATAGCATTTTCGCCGAGTTGGATTCTCCTGGCGTGCGCAAGGTGTTTGCGGGGCTGTCTGAGGTTGGCGTGAGCCTGAGTGTGAGGGCGGCCGACGTCCGCGAAGTGGTCGACGTCGCCGGCAAGACCTTCGTATTGACGGGCACGTTTCCGACGATGAAGCGCACCGAGGCCACCAAGCGCATCAAGGCGGCGGGCGGCAAGGTGTCGG
>CAYZDM010000697.1:0-2012 GCA_964476875.1 uncultured Sandaracinaceae bacterium
GTCCGCGCATCGTGCGATGGGGCCGGAGAGGGTGATTTCTTCATCAGCGTGAGGCTCCGAGACGATCCCGACGAGGACGTCGCACTGATCGACGAGAGCCTCGACAACCTCGTGCAGTCGAGTGGGGGTGTCACCTCCCTCGATGGGCTTGGTATCGTCGCCACGGGCACGGTCCCCGCGGTCACCGGGACCCGGATCCTCGTCGGCACCTCCATGTTCGAGAATGATCCCGACGGCCCGCAGGTATCGGCAGGGTTGAACTCGGCGTACGAGTACGATGCGGAAACACCATGTTGGCGCCTCGATGGCACAGGCGAATGCCTCGGTCCTGAAGGTGAGATCGACGTGATCATCCTCGACCTCGTCGACAACGCCGGCGAGCCTTGCGATGCCGAGCTCCGTTCACGGTTCTCCGCCGGGCCGCCGCAGTAGCGTCGAAGCAAGCGACCCAGACAGCGAGCGCGCGCAGCTTCCAACCTGGGTGAGGTTGCTTCAGTCGATTGGGACTTGGATGACCGCCTCGGTGGCCGTGCACTTGGTGAGAATCTGGCCCATCGGGTCGTCCGGCAGCTCTCCTGTCGTCATGTACGTGGCCGCCGGTGTGCGCGTGACGAGCGTGAACTCCCCGAGGCGGATGTCGATGCTCGTCGCGTCTTCGGCGACCTGCACCCGAACCGTCTGTTCCGGCGGCACGACGGGGACCGCGCCCATGGAGTAGTCGACTTCGCACGGGACCTCCGCCAGCCCGACCTCGACGGGATCGGCACCGACCGTGCCGCCGACGAACTCGAGAATGCTCGACGAGGCCGCCACTTCCGAGGGCTTGCCGCGCGCGATCGCATCGAGACGCTCCGCAGACGCCTCGTCGATCTCGACGCGCGCCGAGAGCTGAAGCTCAACCGGCTCACCAGGCACGACCGCGGTGCGCGGGATCGCGCTCACCTCGACATTGAGCGTCACCAGAATTGCCCCCGCGACGTCGCAGTCGATTCGCTGATGAGCGCTCGAGTCGCCACCGAGGTAGGAGTTGCCTGCGCCACACACGGGATTGCCCTCGCTGCCGGCCCCAGAGTCGTTCACGGCACTAAGCGGTCCGCACTGCGATTCGTAGTGAGGGCGGCCGTCCTGCTCGCCGACGAGCACCGAATCCCCTTGCGACCCGCCCGCGATCTTCAGGCCGCCATCGATGTAGACCAAGGAGACGCACATCTCGTGCCCGCCAAAGCCCCAGGTCACGACTTCGCCATCGTTGTTGAAGTAGCCACACTCCATGCGGAGGTATCGCGCGCCATTCGAATGCATCGGCGGATCGACGATGCTTCCAAGTGGTTCACCGATCCCCCGAGTCGTCTCGTAGACGGTGCGCTCGCTTCCGTCTTCATCGACGAAGGCGAGACGGAAGTAGTTCCCCCATTCGTGGTAGTGCGGGAGCACGTAGTAGACGCTGTAGTCAGCCTCGGTGTCGAGGTTGGCGCGATACACCGATTCCATGTCGCAGCTCATACCGAAGCGCGACTCGCCGCCCGTCGGGATCTCGAGCGCAGCATTGTCGAGGTTCACCAGCTGAAGCCGCGTGTCGACTTCCTCTGCCGACCTGCTCGACAGCCTGAAGCGGATGGCCGACTCGATGGGAGCCGAGCTCACGTTGAGTAGATGAACGCCGCCCACAATCACCGAGCGCGGTGGAATGACCAACGCCGAGCCTTCGGGGAAGCGCTGCTCCTCCTGCATGGCTTGTGTCGACTGAGCGAACAGGACGCCTCCGAACGATGCGGCCATACGCTCACGAAACCCACGGTCTTCGCACCGCCACGTGCCCTCTTCGGTCGCGTCGGGGCCCTCGATGTCCGGGTTGGGCATGTACGTGCCCTCCGGAACGAAGAACCAGTTCGAGTGGTGCCACCCGCCCTCGTTCGTCTGCTCGATCGCCTCCATGTAGATCGGCTCGTCGTTGTCGAGCACCCAGCTCTGACAGAGGTCGGTGATCTCGTTTCCGACGTCGATCGTGAGCG
>CAYZDM010000698.1:0-2011 GCA_964476875.1 uncultured Sandaracinaceae bacterium
GCTCGCGTGTGCTCGTAGTCCACACTGATCAGCAATTGCGACGGTGTGCCGGCGCCCGTCACCGGGTCTCGTTGATCTGCCGGTGGCGTGCTCTCGGGAATTCCGAGTCGGTCGTGTCGGGTCGCACGCAAGACGTTGCGGACACGTTGCTGAATCTCGAACACTCGATAGGGACGTGTCAGGTAGTCTTCCGCGCCGAGCTCGATCCCTCGGCGTCGCGCATCGAGGTCACCCTCGTCCGTCACCAACAAAACTGGAATGTTTGCCAAGCCCTTGTCAGCCTTGAGAATCCGTAGGATCTCGAACGCATCAATCTCCGACATCTTGGCGTCGAGCATGAGAAGGTCCGGAGGCCGGCGGGCGACCATGTCGAGCACTTCTGGGCCATCCGCCGCCGTCACGACGTCATAGCCCGCCGCTTCGCACGCTTCGTGCAGAAGTCGCAGGTTGAACGGATCCGGGTCCGCGACGAGCACCAACGCGCTCACGACGCGGCTCCACTAGGCGTTCCCCGATGGTTTCGCTTCCCCACGGCCGTCACGGTATCACGTGCCTCCCAACCGCTCCAATCTCCGTGCTTGCTGGTGCGAGACGAGTAAGCTCGACCAGGTGGTAGCCCCCGCAAGACAGATCGCGACCCGCGTGCTTCATAGGGTCGCGCATGACGACGCTTGGGCAACACCCACGCTCGACGCCGAGCTCCGCCGCAGTCCGGTCAGCCGTGTCGACGCCGCCCTGGCCACGCAGATCGTCTACGGTGCACTCCGTGTCGCGCCCGACCTCGACGTTGTCCTCACGAGGCATGCGAAACGGCCCATGAAAGTCGACGACTGGACGCATGCCGTGTTGATCGGCGCCGCGTATCAACTGCTCCATCTCGAACGTGTGCCGTCCCACGCTGTAGTCAACGATAGTGTGGAACTCGTTCGAATGAAGCGTGGCAAGAGAGTCGCCGGATTCGCGAACGCCATCCTTCGAAAGGTGGCCACTGATCGACCCGACTCTCCCGAACCTCCGACATCGGTTTCCGTCCCCCCTTGGCTCGACGAAGCGTTGTGCGAGTCGATCGGGGCCGAGCACACCGCGGATCTACTTCGTATCGGTCGCGAGCCGCCGTCGATCGATCTTCGGATTCGGTCAGACATCGATCGTGATTCGGTCGGCCAAGGGATCGCCGTCGCGCAGCCTGGCGCTTCCGTGGCACCCACGCTTCTTTCTCCAAACGGATTGCGCGTGAGCGGTTCCGGCGACCCGCGCGCGCTGCCCGGCTACGAGGCGGGCACCTTTGCGGTCCAGGAAGAAGGCGCGCAGTTGATCGGATGGCTGATGCAAGCGCAGCCCGGCGAGCGCGTACTGGATGCCTGCGCTGGGCGAGGGGGCAAGACCGCCCAGCTCGTCGAGGCCGTTGGTGAGGCTGGCAGCGTCGTCGCCACGGATCTGCATGAGCATCGGCTCGAGCAAATCTCTCGTGAGCTGGTGCGGCTTCGACTCGACCCGACTCGCCTCGAAACCGCATGTGTCGACTGGACGATCGGGAAGGGCTCGGTGAGCGGCGCGTTCGATCGCGTTCTCGTTGATGCACCCTGCACGGGTTTGGGGACCTTGCGCCGTAGGCCTGAAATTTTACTGCGCTCCGAGCGTGGAGATGCGGCCCGCATGGGTGAAACACAGCGGCGCATTCTCGAGAACGCCGCTTCGCTGGTCCGACCTGGCGGAAGACTCGTGTACGCGGTCTGCTCTCCCCTGCGTGACGAAGGATTGGGCGTCGTCGAGCAGGCTGATCTCCCTGGGTTTAATCTCGAAGTTGGCTGTGCTTCTCAGTTGAAATCATTGTACTTTGGATCGGACGGGCGCCTGGACATTGGCCCGTGGTTGGCTGGCGCCGGCCCTTGGGCTGACGCCTACCAAATATACGTGTGGGTAAATGTAGGATAGTTCGTTGACAGTTGCCGACGGTAACGCTAGATTCCGCCGAGCTTGAAATACGGGGCGTAGCGCAGCTTGGTAGCGC
>CAYZDM010000699.1:0-2009 GCA_964476875.1 uncultured Sandaracinaceae bacterium
CGTTGCAGATCGCAGGGGGCAACGGGTACATGCGTGAGTTCCCGTACGAGCGTATCGTCCGGGACTGTCGCATCAACCGCATCTTCGAAGGGACCAACGAGATCCTTCGCCTCCTGATCGCGCTCACCGCGATGAACGACGTCGCGAGCCAGCTCCAGGAGCTCTCCGCGACCATGAAAGATATCTTCAACGAACCCATCAAGGGCTTTGGCGTTCTTTCGGACTACGCACGGAAGCATGCGGTTCTTCGTACCGGCATCGGCGGCGAGGCCAAGTTCACCGGACTGCACCCTGCGATCCAGAATCAGGCCAACATCTTTGAAGAGGACACCCGCTACCTCGCCCAAGCCACCGACAAGATCCTGCGCAAGCACGGCAAGGGGATCATCGGCAAGCAGTTCGCCAGCCATCGCCTCGCCGAGATCATGATCGACCTCTTCGTCATGGCCGCGACCATCAGCCGAGTGCAAGCCTCGATCGACGTCAAGGGAGTCGACGGCGCAGCACTCGAGATCGACATCCTCAAGTCGTTCACCCGCGCCGCCAAAGCGCGTATCAAACGGAACTTCCGCCGAATCGACTCCAACGACGACGAACTGATGAAGCGCCTAGCCGACGACGCCTTCGAAGCCGAAGGCTTCCGCTGGGACACCATCTAATCAAAGGGGACTGTCCCCTTTTCTAGTCGAAGTTTAGGGTGGTTTGGGGGGGCGGAGTTAGGACGCTTGGATCGTCGTTCTCGGGTTGGTTGATTCGGGGGGAGATGCGGGTCTTAGTTAGTTCGGGCGGGGGCGCCAATTGTCCGCTGCTCAGCCATTGGTGCGCGTCGATTGGTTCTAGGAGTGCGGGCATGCGGTCGTGGATCTCCGAAACCTCTCCTTCCGAGTCGCGGGTCAGGATAACGTAGTGATCGTCTTGCCAGAGGCCCGCCATCACGAAGATGTCGCCGTCCGTTCGGCGAAAGAGATAGGGCTGGTTCACCCGACCTTCCTTGCGCCATTCAATGAATCCGTCGGCGGGGACGAGGCATCGACCCTCCCGAAACGCGTCACGAAAGAGCTTCGTGCGGTTCGCCGTCTCCGAGCGCGCGTTGATCGCAAGTCCGCCAACCTCACGCATCATTCCCCACGCGGCATCGGCTAGAATCGGCCGACCATCGTCCAGGTAGACGACTGGGCTCCGCTGGCCCGGCGCGATGTTGTATCGGGGTCGGAACTCAATCCGCGTTTCGCTGAACGCGTCGAACGGTAGAGCGCTGATGAGGGATTGTTCGTCGGGACACGCCAGCGTGTATCGCCCGCACATGAGCCCTCAGACGGATCCGGTCTGAATCCCAACACCAGCGTACTCGAACCCTTGCTCAGCGAGGTTGTAAGTGACCCAGATGTTTCGACCATCCAAGACCACCTGAGTGCGCATGAGGTCGCGGATACGGTCGAACTCCGGATACTGATACTCGCGCCACTCGGTCATCAACATCAGGGCGTCTGCATCCTTGACTGCATCGTAGGCATCGTCGACGAGTCTCACGGCATCGCCAAACATCTCCTTGATGTTGCCCATGGCCTCCGGATCGTGACCAACCACCTCGCAACCTTCATTGAGAAGGAACTCGATGGTCGTGATCGACGGGGACTCCCGGATGTCGTCCGTGCCCGGCTTGAACGCCAAGCCCCAAATCGCGATCCGCTTACCGGAGAGGTCGCCGCCGAAATGGCGCTTGAGCTTGCGCACCAAGAAGCTTCGATGGCGCACATTGACGCGATTGGTAGCGTCAGCCAGCTCGAGCTCAATCCCGTGGCGGCGGGCCGTCGCTACTAGCGCCTTCACGTCCTTCGGGAAACACGACCCGCCGTAGCCCGGGCCGGCATGTAGGAACTGCGCGCCGATCCGTGGATCGCTGCCAACGCCATGACGTACGCTCTGCACGTCGGCTCCGACCTCTTCGCACAAGACCGCAAGCTCGTTCATGAACGAGATGCGCATCGCGAGCATCGTGTTGGCCGCGT
>CAYZDM010000700.1:0-2008 GCA_964476875.1 uncultured Sandaracinaceae bacterium
GGGGGACTCCCCCAGCACCCCCTTCCGGCGCCAGCCGGCAAATGGCACGATCGAGCCCCCTTGCCCCATGAGGCCATCGTGGAGACAGATGCTGCACCCGTCAATTGGAAACGCCGCAACAGCATCGCAACATCGCGGCTTCACGGAGCCGGGGAGACAGGTCATGCTTCGTGCATGAGCGCTGAGTTCGACATCGATCATATTGGTGGCCTGTCCGCGATGCGCGCGCTCGAAGAACTGGTCGTCCGCGTAGGCGACGAGGCGATGAAACATTTCCGACAAGGTGTCGTGCCCGAGAAGAAACCCGACCGGAGCCCGGTAACCGTGGCCGACCGTGAAGCAGAGCAAGCGATCCGCGAGCACCTGCTCGCCAAGTACCCGCAAGCGGAGTTCTTTGGCGAAGAGAGCGGTCGCCATGGTGACAACCCGGCGCTTCGTTTCATCGTTGATCCAATCGACGGAACGCGCGCATTCATCCGCGGCTTGCCGACCTGGTCGGTCCTGCTTGGGATCGAGTCTGCTGGGGTCCCTGTTGCGGGGGTCGCCTATATGCCGGCGGCCGGAGATCTGTTCTCCGCCGTGCAAGGCCACGGCGCGACACACAACGGCGCTCCGGTACGGGTGTCCAAGATCACCCCTCTGGCGGACGCGACCGTTACACACGGCTGCTTGCAGCAATTCACCGATACCGGGGTCGCCGACACCCTGGTTCGTCTCGCCAACGCTTGTGATTCGGCGCGTGGATTCCCCGATTTCGATGGCTATCGGCAGGTCCTACTCGGTCGCTCGGACGCCATGGTCGACCCGGGGGTACAGCCCTATGATGTCTGTGCGGCCGCGGTACTGATCCGCGAGGCGGGAGGGAGATTCACCTCCCTGACAGGGGAAGAGACGATCTACGGCGGCAGCGGCATCGCGAGCAATGGCGTCATCCACGACGAATTGGTCGCAGCTCTGTCGGCGACTCCTTACCAATAAGCGCGCAATCCGGGCAATGGATGTAACGGCTTGCGTTCCCGCACGTCTTGCGGAAAGTTCCTCCGCTCGAACCTCAGGAGACAAGTATGACGAAACCAGTACGGCGAGCAGGTGTGATCGGAGCGGGCGTTATGGGCAGCGGCATCATGGCGCACTTCGCCAACGCCGGAGTCGACGTCGTGATGCTCGATATCGTGCCCCCGGGGCTGAGCGATGAAGAGAAGAAGAACCCGGCCAAGCGGAATCAGTTCGCGGCGGGAGGCCTCAAGGGCGCGCTGAAGGCGAAGCCGGCGGCATTCTTCCACCCCAACTACGCGAAGCGCGTCACGGTTGGAAACCTCGAGGACAACATCGATCTTCTCAAGGGCTGTGACCTGGTGATCGAGGCGATCATCGAGAACATCGACATCAAGCGAAGCCTCCTCGAGAGGCTGGAGAACACCCTCGACGAGGGAACCGTCGTCGCGTCGAACACCTCCGGGCTCCGCATCGCGGACATGCTCCAGGGCCGCGGCGATTCGTTCCGCAAGAATTTCCTGGTGATGCACTTCTTTAATCCGGTTCGTTACATGAAGCTCCTCGAGCTCGTCGCCGGCGAAGAGACCGACCCCGCCACGATGGAGCGCATGGCCGTGTTCGGAAAAGACCAGCTCGGCAAGGGCATCGTCGTCGGCAAGGACACGCCGAACTTCGTCGGCAACCGCATCGGTTGTTACTCCATGTCGCTCACGATGAACGAAATGACCTCCGCGGGCCTCACGCCCGAAGATGTGGACGCGATCACGGGGCCGCCCATGGGTCACCCCAAGAGCGCCAGCTTCCGCACCGCTGACATGGTCGGTCTCGATACCTTCAAGCACGTTTCAGACAACTGCTACGAAGCCTTGGTCGACGACCCCGAGCGCGATGTCTTCAAGCCTCCATCCTATTTGGTGGCGATGGTCGAGCAGAAGGTACTCGGGAACAAGACTCGGGGCGGCTTCTACAAGCGCACCAAGGAAGGCATTCAGACCTTCGACCCGATCAAGCT
>CAYZDM010000701.1:0-2004 GCA_964476875.1 uncultured Sandaracinaceae bacterium
CGTGGTCGTGACTTCGGATCATGGCGAGGAGTTCGATGACCATGGTTCGTGGGGCCACGGCCACTCGGTGTACCAAGAGTTGCTCCACGTGCCGTTGATGTTTCGGCTGCCGAAGCGCCTTCCCGGGGGAACGAAAGTCGGAGATGCCGTGAGCACGATGGACATCTCCGCGACGGTGACGGAGCTGCTCGGAGTGCCCGCAATGGAGGACAATGAGGGGCATCCGCTCGTGGGTTTGATGTTCGGGGAGCCGCCTGCTCGACCGAGCGTCGCATTCAGTGACTTCCAGGACGACCGTCGTGTCATCACCAGCAGTCGATGGAAGTTGGTCCTCAGAGGGAACCTGACCTCGACCATGTTCGACCTCGTCGCAGATCCGATGGAGAAGACCCAACTCGATCCGTCGGCGTTTCCGGTTGGACGCCGCTATTCCCGCATGATGCTCGGTCAGTTCCTCGGAGCGACCGACCGCGGAGACTGGTTGAGTGCGGAACAGAAGGGCGGTACACAACTCAAGCGGGAGGACGCTGAGATGGACGACACGATTCGCGACCAGCTGCGAGCCCTCGGCTACGCGCACTGAGGTCATATGCCGCTCGTCGAACAAACTACGGAGCGGTATCTGCGGAGCCCGCGGCTAGAGCCGGCGGCGGACGGCGGGGCGCTCCTGCACGTCCTCTCCTGGTCCGGCGACGAAGAGTGCATCCTGCGTTTCAACCTCGGAGACGATGGGTCCGTTCAGGGCGACCCGGTCGCTACAGACCACAGCCCCGCGATCATGGGCTGGGCGCCGGGTGTTCCGCATCCGGTCAACGACCCCACGGCAGAGCTGGTGGCTGAGCACCAAGGCTGGCGGGTAGAGGTGCGCCACGAAGGGCCGCGGTCGAGTGTGGTTGTCAGGCCGCCATCGGGGGGCGAGTTCCAGGTTTGGGCCGCGTTCGGTATTGCCGCCGCGCCGTGCGTTGCGGCGGGGCCCGGTGGCGCGTGGGTGGGCTTTCACCACGACGTTCGCGAGGACACGGGAGTGCCCGACATTGCCAAGTGGATAGCGGTTCGTTTCGTCGACATGGAGGGCCGTGTGTTCGAGCCCGCCGCGCCGATGACGGATCGTGATCGGGACCTCGATGGCGAGGAACAGGGTTTCGAGTTTCCTGAGCTGGTGGTGGGAGAAGACGGTGCCGTCGACATCTTCGGGCGCGGCTCGCACAACATGTACCGCCAGCGACTCAACGCCGAAGGGTTCTCGGTACGTCACCCGATCGACGACGGGATGTGGGGGTGTCGGGGGCGGCACCTGAGTGCGGTTCGCCTCCCTAGCGGCAACACGTTGGCGTCGTGGCGAGGGCGCAAGGGCATCGAGATCCAATCGTTCGAGACCCCGAGTGGAGGTGCCCCAGAGTTGGCGCCGGCCAAGGTCGAAGTGGGCGAGTTCGAGGCTGCACAGGTCCACGTGTCGGCGTGGTCGGGGCCCCAGGTGTTGTTCGGGGACATTCAGCAACACAGCGCCCACTCGGACGGCGTCGGAAGCGCCGACGAAGCGTATCTCCGAGCGCGATACCGATACGGCGACGATTTCGCGGCGTTGACCGATCACGAATCGTTTCTGGGAAAGCGCATTGGACCAGGCGAGTGGTCGTACTTGCAGGCGGTGACCGACCGTCACGACGATCCGGGCGAGTTCGCGACGATTGTCGCATACGAGTGGACAGGCAAGGCGTACCCCGGACCCGGGCACAAGTGCATCTACCTTCCGGGCTCCGGCTTGCCGATCATCTCTCGTGACGATGTCCCCGAAGGGAAAGATATCGTCGCGCAGATCAGCGCGCAGGGTGCGTTCACCGGCCCACACCACATCGGCTGGACGGGCGCCGACGTACCAGGCCACGACCCGGTGGGGCAACCAGTCTGGGAGATTTGCTCGTGCCATGGTTGCTACGAGCACCCCGACCACCCACTTGGTCACCGCGGCGATCTCAATGATCAGTTTGCGAAGCCGCTGCTCGA
>CAYZDM010000702.1:0-2000 GCA_964476875.1 uncultured Sandaracinaceae bacterium
TATCACTCCTTGAAAAAGGGGACAGTCCCCTTAATGAACAGCGGATGAGCTTTGCCCGATTTCTCGATGTCTCCACCGCGACGGCCGCTAGTGTGGCGCGCCCCAACTTCGGCAACGTCCACTACCGACGCAGCCAGGTGCCAGCCCAGCCTCTCGAGCTCTACGAGTTTGAGGTCTGTCCGTACTGCCGAATCGCGCGGGAGGCCCTGTCGGCGCTGAGCCTCGACCCGATCATCTATCCCTGTCCGAAGGGAGGCACCTTGTTTCGGGAAAAGGTGAAGCGTCAAGGCGGTCGCTACCAGTATCCGTACTTGGTGGATCCGAACACCGGCACTTCGATGTATGAGTCGGCCGAGATCGTCGCGTACCTATTTCGTGAATACGGCGACGGGCCCGCGCCGTGGTTTCTGCGTCAGCGTGCGTTCGCGGTCTCCACGTCGATGCTTGCTTCGGGCTTCCGTCCCAGTCGCGGCCGACACGCGGTAGGGTCGCGTCAGCCGGAGCAGCTACTCGAGCTCTACTCCTATGAGGGCTCGCCGTTTTGCCGGATTGCCCGAGAGGCTCTGTGCGAGTTGGAGCTTCCCCACCAGCTGCGCAACGTGCCGCGCGGGAGCCCCGACCGGGATGCCTTCGTGTCGATCTCTGGGCGGATGAAAGTGCCGTATCTGAGAGATCCGAACACTGGTGCCGAGATGTTCGAATCGGCCGACATTCGGCGCTACCTCTACGAGACCTACGCTCTCGAGGCTGGGACGAATTAACCCCTCGAAAAAGGGGACTGTCCCCTTTTAGGCGTTGGATTGGGCGAATTTTTGGGCGAAGGCTACGAAGGTTTGGACGTCCGCGGGCTCCATTGCGTTGTAGATGGATGCGCGGATGCCGCCTACGGAGCGGTGGCCCTTGATGCCGACCATGCCGGCTTCGGCAGCCTCTGCGATGAACTTCTTTTCGAGGTCTTCCGTGGGGAGACGGAAGACGAGGTTCATCATCGAGCGTGAGTCGACCTCGACCGGGCAATGGAAGAAGCCCGGGTTGCTGTCGATCATATCGTAGATGTTGCCGGCCTTCTCGATGTTGCGCTTCTCCATCGCGGCCGCGCCACCCTGGTCGCGGACCCAACGAAGCACGTTGCGAACCATGTACACCGGGAAGGTGGGGATGGTGTTCTGCAGTGAGTCACCTTCGAGGATCGTCTTGTAGCGGAAGATCTTCGGAATGGTGTTCGGACTGCGTTCGGCCAAACCCTTGCGAATGATCAAAACGGTGATCCCGGCGGGCCCCAGATTCTTCTGAGCGCCCGCGTAGATCAGCCCGAACTTCGAGACGTCGATTGGGCGCCAAAGAATGTCGCTCGACATGTCCGCGACGAGCGGCACGTCACCGCTATCGGGGTACGCGTGGAACTGCGTTCCCATGATCGTGTTGTTCGTGGTGAAATGCGCAAAGGCCGCGTTGGGATCGAGGTCGAGATCTGCCTGCTTCGGAACGCGAATGTATTTTCCGTCGACCTTGCCCGTTCCAGCCTCGCGCGCCGCGCCAGTGATCTTCGCTTCCGCCAGCGCTTTGTCGCTCCACGCGCCGGTCATGATGTAGTCCGCCGACTGTCCCTCGCCGCGCAGGTTCATCGGTGCGAGCGCGAACTGAGCGGTCGCTCCTCCCTGCATGAAGAGCACCTCATGGGTGTCCGGGATGTCGAGCAGCTCTCGAAAGAGGGCCTTCGCCTCTTCGTGAACCTTCGCATACGCAGCACCGCGATGGCTGTGCTCGATGAGCGACATTCCCGTTCCCTCGTGGTCGAGGAACTCGTTGTGGGCATACTCGAGGACCGGCACCGGAAGGGTTGCGGGCCCCGCATTGAAGTTGATGACACGAGCCATAGGCGCGGGAGCCTAGCCGCGGTTCTGGGCCGTGCAACTCCCTCCCCCAGCTTCGCCTCAACCCTCGGAAAATGGTGGAGCTGAGGGGAATCGAACCCCTGACCTCCGCATTGCGAACGCGGC
>CAYZDM010000703.1:0-1998 GCA_964476875.1 uncultured Sandaracinaceae bacterium
CGCGCTCGGAATGCATGGTGACTGTCGAGGCCTCGATGAAGTTCGAAGCTCTCTCGAGGAAGACCAGCCACAGCTTCTGCTTCAAGCGCTGGAGGCCATGGAGAGCCTAGGCTCCTCTGAGAGCACCGACGTCGTCACCAAGTTCCTAGATCACCAAGACATCACCGTGGCCATTCAGGCGGCTCGAACCGCGGCACGTATCGGAGATGGTCGCGCCCTCGATGAGTTGACCGACCGCCACAACGCCACCGATGTCCCCGCACTACGCGCGGCGATCGAAGACGCGCTATCGGCGATCGCTGCCCGTATGGAGCTTCGCGGCGAAGAGGCAGTCACGATCGATTGGTCGGAGGTGGGTAACAAGCCTGCCCCACGGAAGGGGGCTCGCGACAGCCTTCCCAGCATCGTTCTCGGCTGGAGGGACTACTTCATGGGTCGCTTGTGGCTCGTGCTCGGTCGGGTGACCTGGGCCAACGCTCGGTTCGAGTCCGCCGCGGCACGTCGCGACGGTTGGGTCATCCCGCTCATCGGAATCGGCATGGCCTTCGCCCGCAGAGAGCAGTATGCGCTCGCGCTACCAGCTTTTCGACGGGCCATAGAGATCGACCGTCCGCGAATCGAACGAAACCCGATCTTGGTGCGAGCTATGGCTAAGTCGTTCCTGCATCGGGCAGAACAGGTTGAGCGCGAAGGGCGCGACGACGTGGCGCGCGGACTCGTCGGCGAAGTCTTGACGTTGGATCTCCGTCGAGCACCGGGCACGGTTCGGTTTGAGCTCAAGCGGAAGCACGACGTCCTGACGCGAGAGGAGCAAGACGATGTCTTCTCGGCTGCGTGACATCGCCGTCCAACATCTGCGCTCTCTCGGAAGAACCGACGGGGAGGGCGCCGTCCGCCGTCTCACGATGGACATCGAGGTCGAAGGACGCATTGAGATGGTGACGTTGAACCTTCGCGACGATGCACTTCAATGTGTATCGACCGACGGACTGACCGAGGGTCCACACGTGTTGGTCGCCCTGCGTTTCATCGCGGGGACGGACGCGCGCGACGACTCGTCCCCCCCTCGACCCATCGCCTCAATCGCCGCGGGTCGCACACCGGCGCAGAGTCCTCCGAATGACCTCGCCGAGGCACTCGATGACCTCGTGATAGCCGTCACGCGCGTGGGCGTGGACAAGGCCCAGTACGCACCGTCTGTCGACGCAGCGCTCGAGCGAGTCATTGGCATTGCGCCAGAGCCGACACCTCAAGGGCTGGGTCGTTTCATCGGACGCCTTCAACAAGAGATCAGGTCGGGAGAGTTGCGTCGCGTCGCCCGAATCCTCGACGGTGCCTCTCAGGTCGCGGACGCGCTGAGAACAGAGCCACCCACCGAAGACTCGGCACGACGACTCGGCGCCTGGCTGGGGGCGAGGCCGGGAGCGAGCCCCAAGGTCGACCTTCTCTTCGACCGCACCATGATCGAAGTGGGTCGGGAGTGGTTGTCCGGCACGGAGCGAGCCAGCGTCGAGCGCCGCTATTTGGTCGACATTGCATCCGGTCAGGTCTACCGAGAGGATCGCCCGCGAAACGCTGCTGCATCCCTTGGCCCATGCCCCCGGCAACTTCACGTCGGCATGGGAGAGGTGGAGCCAGGTCCCGCACCGCAACGGATCCGCGTTCTCCAGTATGAGCTTCAGCCAGATGTCCCCGCAGAGAGTTGGGGTCACGTTCAGCAAGTCGCGAGTCGGCGCTTTGCCCAGGTCATGGAAGGGTATCGCCGATCGGTGCATTCTGACCCGGCGTTGGCCGAACCCTTCGCGCTGATCGCGCCATACCGAATCGAGCGCAACGGCATCTTCAAGGCGTTCGACGCTGACGGTCACCAAATGGTCCTCAATCGCTCCGAGCGCCGCGGCGCCGTCCTCGCCTTCTACGATCTCCTCTCCCAGGGCATAGAGCCTTCTTGGGTCGCCGGGAGGCTGACCGACACGGGCGGAACGGTGTGCATGACAC
>CAYZDM010000704.1:0-1987 GCA_964476875.1 uncultured Sandaracinaceae bacterium
AGGCCAAGACCCTCCTGTCCGTGGACACGTCCGCGCGCTGCCTCACGCGCGTGGTGCTCGGCGTCTACATCAAGCAGCCCGAGTTGCTGCATGAGGTCATCACGCGGGCGACCGGGGACGAGAGCTTCCTAATCGGCTGGCTCCGCGCCGCACATCAGGCAGGGCGGCTCTCGGTTCCCGACCCGGAGCTCGCCGCCCACATGTTTAGCCAGATGACCGCCGGCGTGCTGTTCTGGCCCCAGCTTCTCAAGGGACGGATGGATTCCGCGACCCGCGAGCGACTGACTCACGAACTGGTCGCGACGTTTCTCGCACGCTACCGCTCGGCTCCGGGTTGACGGTTCGTCCAGGGAGCGTCTACGAATGCCAGGAACGCACACGTTGCGAGCCACCAATCGGACATCCAATGCTTAGGAGCCTCTTTTTGTATGCACTCTGCGCGCTGGCTCTTGCCGCTTGCGCGGAATCCGCAGAGCCATTCGTTTGCCAGGTTGCCGACGGCTTCACCGGGGTTTGCCGATCCTGCGACGGCGACACGCCCCTCGGGCCGAACGCGAGCCTCGAGGCCTGCGAAGAGTTCGCTGACCTCCATGGCTGCGAATGTGCAAGCGTCAACGGCTCTTGCAGCAACTCCGGCCTAGCGGACAAAGCGGTCTGCATAGTGACGGATTGCGCCCGTGACCCCGTTTGCCCGAGTTTTCCCTAGGCCGGTGTCCAAGATGCATCTTAAACTTACGATTTTCGTCGCCTGCGCCCTCGCCGTCTCGGCCTGCAAAGAGCAGCCCGACGCCTGCCAGACGGTCCCAGACGCCCTCAGTTTCCCGCTGAGCTTCGACACCTATGAGGACGCCGGAAAGTCGTACGACGACTGGCGCCACGATCTCACCCAGGCTCTCCTCCGCGCGGTCGGCCTGGAGAACACACTACCCGAGCTGAGGGAACCCGAGCTCGTCGGCGAATCCACGATCGACGGCATTCAGATCGCCGAGTACGACATCGGGTCCTGGGTCGACGATACCATCATCCCGTTCATCGTCCTCACCCCGGAGCGGGCCCTGCTGCAGGAAGCCCGCCACGTCGTGATGCTTCTACACGGGCACGGGGAAGACGCGAACGCGCCCTTCGAGTCCGAGAGCGCCATGCGCAACATCGGGGGAATACTGCTCGACGAAGGCTACGTGGTCGTTTCGGTCGAACTGCGGAGCTTCGGCGACTTCAAGGTCAACGGGCTCGGCCATGACGCGTACATCGCAGGCCTGGAGAACGGCGTATTCATCGGCCAGGTCGTCTTGGACAACGTTCAGGTGGGCGAGGCAGTCGTCAACCTCTTCGAAGAGAACGAAGGCTCGACCCTCTCGATCCTCGGGCACTCGTTCGGCGGCTACATCGCGCTTCACGTCGGTTCACTGATCGACGGGATCAGTCACACCATGAGCTCCGGCCACTTTCTGCCATACGCCTGCATCAACACCGACTTTGCGCACCACGGCCAAGACATCATCGCAATGGAGGGGGTGGCCGAAATCTACGACTTGGCCGGGATGATCGCGCCGGCAGGCGAGGTTAATCTCTTCTTCGGCGCCCAAGACAGCCTCTTCACGTCCGGGTCCCGTGAGTCCTTCCGCCGCCTCGAAGCGATCTTCGAAACGCTCGGCGCCACAGGCAAGGCCACGATGGACGTCAACCCCTCGATCGGTCACGAGGTCGACCCAGCAGCCGTCATCGCCGTCCTGCCGGACCTCCCCGGCGGCTGACGCTCCGAGCGGCACGGTCCCACGCGGGTTTCCCGGCCGATCACGCAATCGATGACCGATTTGGGGGCAGCGTAATTAATCCGCTAGGGTGAGTTGTGTGAATCGTTCCGAGAGGGGGGACGGATGTTCAGGCGCGCCAGTAAGAACACCAATATTCGAACGCAGCTCGCGAGAGCGCTAAAGCTCAACGACTTGCTCCTTGTCCTGAATTTCTACAACAGTGAATCCCTGAT
>CAYZDM010000705.1:0-1985 GCA_964476875.1 uncultured Sandaracinaceae bacterium
AAGCGATTCAGTCACCCATCGAGGACACCCTGGCCAGCGCACGCGAGGTGTCGGAGCGCTTGGGCGCTCGTTTGGGCGCGGCGATCCGAGGTCGTGATGACGTCGTCGAGCTGGTGCTGATAGCGCTTCTCGCCGATGGCCACGTGCTCCTCGAAGACTATCCAGGATCCGGCAAGACAACGCTGGCCCGTGCGCTCGGCAACGCCCTCGAAGAGGGGGACGGTACGAGCGGCGTCCCCGCGTTTCGACGCATTCAGTTCACCCCCGACCTGCTCCCGAGTGACATCACCGGCACGAACGTATTCGACATCGAGACGAGCCGCTTTTCGTTTCGCCGTGGACCGGTGTTCTCACACATCGTGTTGGCGGACGAGATCAACCGAACATCACCCAAAGTTCAAGCGGCGATGCTCGAGGCGATGGCCGAGAAGCAGGTCACGGTCGACAATCAGTCCCACGCGCTCGACGACTTGTTCTTCGTCATTGCAACTCAGAACCCGCTCGACCTTGCTGGCACCTATCCACTTCCGACGCCTCAGCTCGATCGATTCCTGTTCAAAATCGAAATGAAGCACATCGACCGGGCGTCCGAACTGGAGGTGTTGAACCAGTATCCCCGCGCGAGTCTCGATGTGGCGGCTGATTTCCCTGGTGTGAGTCGCGCGGAAATTCTCGGTGCGAGGCGCCAGACGCGCGATGCCGTTCACGTTGCGCCTGTCGTCAAGGAAGCTTTGGTCGACTTGGCGCGCCTGCTGCGAAGCGACACGCGTGTTCTGCAGGGTGCTTCGACGCGAGCGCTCGTTTTGATGCTGCCGGCGCTTCAGGCCCGCGCGGTGATTCACGGTAGAGATTTCGTTTCTCCGGAGGACATTGAGGCGCTGGCTCCTCACGTCTTCAAACACCGGCTCGAATGCGCTCCCGGCGTAGAAGACGTCGACGCGTTGATCGCCGAGGCCACCGGCGTCGAGATCGAGAAGCTCGCTCGGTCGAGCTTGCGCCGCGGGTAACGATGCGCTTGACGCGACGAGTCAGTCTCGCATCCGTCTTGATGGTCGTCGCGCTTTGTGCGTCGTCGGTGGCAGCGGAAGACATGGCGTTGCCCCTTTCGCTGGTGGGCGAGGAGGGACCTGCGGAGGAGATCGCGCTCTGGTACTTGGTCGAGGCCCAGCGCTACGTGAAGGCCCGCGAAGACGCGGAGACGTACCTGGCGGATCATCCGGGGTCCTACGTCGCTCATCTGGCGCTGGGGACGGCGCAGCATTACGGCGAGGCCAATTTCCCGAAGGCGCTCTTTCACGAGATGCGTGCTCTGGAGCTGTTCGAGGCTGCCGAGGGCGCTCAGCCCACTCCCGACCAACCCTGGCGCTGGCACGCTCGCATTTTGGTCGGGTTGACGCGCGCGCACGGTGACCTGGAGCACTACGACGAGCAGCTCAAGTTCATGCACCGCTACAACGAGCGCTACACCCCGCAGCTTCGTGCTGAACTCGCGTGGCCGTTGATGAAGAAGCGTGAGTTCGACAAGGCGCGGCTTGCAGTTGAAGAAGGGTTGGCGACGGGGGATCCGTACCAGGTCGAGCGTGCCAAAAACGCGTTGTGCGCGATCGAGTTCGAATCCGGTGATGACGCGAAGAGCTACGAGGTCTGCAAGGAGGCCGTGGAGTACGGCGCCGAGCACTTCGGGAGTGCGACGGCCGTCGATCTCGGCAACTACGCGGAGGCGGCAAGGGCGGTGTTCCGATTCGACGAGGCTGAGCGCCTCTTGATGGAGGCGTCCAAGAGCGGGCTGTCCTGGTACGGCAACCCCTGGCTAGAACTCGCCGACTTGTATATGAGGGCGGGGCGCTTTGCGGAGGCATTGTCGGCGCTTCGTGAGGTTCCGCGTCATCGCGCTGGCCGCCCCGCGCACGTACGCGACTCTGATCGCAATGAAGCCCGCCGTGCGCTCGCCTCGTTTCTATTACTGATGGGCAGGCCCGACGAGG
>CAYZDM010000706.1:0-1979 GCA_964476875.1 uncultured Sandaracinaceae bacterium
CCTACTTCAGCATGGACAAGGATGAAAACTTCATCCTTGGGCCCGCGACCAACAAACTTGAGCAGTACCACATCGAGGTCGTCGAAGGCTCACCCCAGTTCATGCAGGACTACTCGGTGCCGATCCCGGGGCTCGAGCCGGCAGTCGAGATGACCGATCCGATGCTGCAGGACACCGTGATCGACTGGGAAGGTCGGGCTTGGTTCATGGTGACCGACGGTCGCGCCGGCTACTACGATCCCGAGACCGAGCGCTTTGAAATGACGGACGTCGGCCAAGGACTTCAGAACTCGATGGTGGTGGACGAGGACGCGATCTACTTCGTCACTTACGAATCTGTCTTCCGACTTTCGGTCGATGGCGACGGCGAGATTCAGACGGATTGGGAGGCGCCGTACGATCCAGGCTCCGCCATCGGTGGCATTCTCCCAGGGTCGGGCACCAGCCCCACGCTACACGGCGCGCAGGACGACCTGATCTCGATCTGTGACAATGCAGACGGCCGGATCAATCTGCTCGTGCTCGACAAAGCTATCGGGAATCCACCCGTTTGCACGGTTCCGCTCTTTAGCGAGGGTGAAAGCGCGACCGAGAACACGGTCGTCGGCTACGGCGACGACATCATCGTCGTGAACAACGCCGGCTTCGGGGGCGCGTTCGCGCCGGCAAACACGATGCTGCCCGGCATCGAGCGGTACCGCGTCCTACGCGACGGCGATGGCAATGTGACCGGTTGTGAAAACGTCTGGAAGAACACCACCTCGATTGGCAACAGCGCCCAGCTGGCGACGGCGAGCGGCGTCATCTGGGGCTACGGCGCAGACCCGACCGTGGAGGACGAAAACCACTTTTATCTCACGGCCACCAGCTGGGAGACCGGTGAAGACACCTTCCGTACCTACATCGGAAACGAGAGGCCGTTCGACCCCATCACAGGCCAGGTGCACGCGCATCCGGACGGCACGTTCTACCTCGGCGCAGTGCAAGGCGTCGTGATGATGCGGGACCCGCTCCAGTAGAGCTTAGCACCAGGAACGAAACTCATGGCTTGCTGGCGGGTGCCAGCTCGTCGTCGAGCCAGTCGCCAAAGCCCGTGCTGCTAGGGCGCGTCGACAAGTGCCGATGCTGACTGCTGTTGCACGGCCTCAACTTTGACGGGGACGCCATGGACGACGGCGTTCCCAGTGAGTTGGTCCATCACTTTTTGATTCGTGATGTCGTTCATGCTCGCGCCCGGATGAGCGTTGGCGACGGTGCGGCGGGTGCCTGCGCGGTTGTGGCCCCAGAGCGGAGGCATGCACACAACGCCCGGCATCACACTGTCGGTGATCTCGGCTGGAAGCTGAATCGAACCCGCCGCCGAGCTGACGGACACGACGCTCCCGTCCTCGATGCCGCGCGTACTGGCATCGTCAGGGTGAATGTACAGCGTGCAGGTGTCTTTTCCCTTCACGAGGCGCTGACTGTTGTGCATCCAGCCGAGGGTCCTCCGCTGCAACCGCCCGACGATGACCATGTCGAACTCGGAGGGTGCACCGGTCTCACTACTGAGCCAGCGCTGTTTGAGGCGTGGAATGTCAGCGGCGATGACCTCGGGCACGAGACGTATCTTCTTGTCTTTGTGGAAGAGGCGCGCGGGAAGGCATCGCTTGTGTTCGCCGATGTATACACCGTGCGGATTGTCCTTCAGCTTTTTCAGGGTCAGCCCTTCCTTGTTGAAAGGGTTCAGGCCGGCTCCATAGGGGCCGAAGCGAAGGCCGAGATCGAGGATCCGTTCGGGCGTCACCCATCTCCGGACGATGCCACCAACAACTTTTGCGAAGAGCTTCTTGAGTGGATTGCGCGTGCGCTTGATGACGAGGCGCTTCAGCACCTCTCCAATGATCTCGAAATCGGTGTAGCCCGGCGCCACCGGCTGGAAGAGTGGAGGGTTGTACGCGGTCCAGTTGATGGTGTTGTACGTTTGATAGAAGAGGTCG
>CAYZDM010000707.1:0-1978 GCA_964476875.1 uncultured Sandaracinaceae bacterium
GCAAGGGGCGGACGCGCCTCACCGTGTCCTGCTACAAAAAGTAGCTCGAATGGTGGACGGATGCCTCGTGCATCGGGAACGATAGGGGCTCCGAGCGACAAGCCGCAACGGTTTCGGCGCGGTGATCGGCTGAAGAAGCGCTACGAATTCAGACAAGCACAGCGCAGCGGGCGACGAATCCACACCTCCCACTTTCTCATCCTCGTCCAACCAAATGCACTACAAAACAGGCGACTTGGGATCACCGTGACGAAGAAAGTGGGCACCGCAGTCCAGAGGAACCGCATCAAGCGGGTGGTACGCGAGGTGTTCCGGCGGAATCGTGAGCTGTTTCCGCCCGCGCATGACCTGGTGTTCATCGCGAAGCGCGGCGCCACCAGCATCGACTACGACTCGGTGTTGAGCGAGCTGCAGCGCGCTGCCAAGAAGCTTCGGCCCGGGGCGCTGACATGATCCGCGCGGCCTTGCTATTCCTGATCCGACTCTATCAAATGACGCTGTCGCGTCTCCTCGGCCCTTCCTGCCGATTCGAGCCTTCCTGCTCGCATTACACGGCCACCTGCATCGAGCGCTTCGGTGCACTGCGCGGCTCATGGCTCGGGATAAAGCGCATCGGACGTTGTCACCCGCTCAATCCGGGCGGCTACGATCCGGCACCACATCCCGAGCATCACCACTGCCATGAGGCGCACCATGGATGATAAGAAGCGACCACCCATCGCCTTGCTGATGCTACCGCTCGTGGCCCTCGGCGCGATGCTGGCGGTTCAGTACTTCGCGCCACCGACCGCGCAGACCGAGGAGCCGGCCGCAGTGGAGACTGCCCAGCCGGCTGCGGGGGCCCAAACGGACGCCGCCAAAGAGACGACGGCGCCGGCCCAACTCTCGCCCTCGGACGCGCACTCACGCGCCACGTCTCAACAGACCTACCGGCTCGAGAACGACCGCTTCGCAGCCGAGTTCACCGACTTGAACACCGCGATGGTGAGCCTTTCGGTCAAAGGTGATCGCTACCTCGACGCAGAGGGTAAGCCCTTCGAGCTGGTAACGACCGACAAAGAGGCCTATCTGCCCCTGGCGCCGAAGTTCGCTGGGGTGACGGTACCGCCCGACGCGCGCTGGAAAGCCGTCGAGTCGTCGGACGACAAGCTTCGGTTTCAGTGGGCTGGCGACGGTGTGTCCGTTACCCGTACCTGGGAGCTCGCCGAGCCGCCGTACCAACTTCGCTCCTCGATCGAGGTTCGCAACAATGATCCGAGGGCCCGAACTGTCGGCCTCGGCATCACCTCCGCGCACTACGTCCCTCGCGAGGACGAAAAGGGCGGATTCTTCGGAAGGCCCTCCCCCGCCCTGAGCCACGGGATTTGTCAGCAGGGAGACGACACGATCCGCGAGGACCGCGATGGGCTCCTCAGCGAGGACGAATCGCGACCGATGCAGCCCCACAGCTACGGTCCGGGGGTCGAGTACGTCGCGCTGAGCAGCGTGTACTTCGCGATCATCGCCGCACCCGAGGGGCAAACCGCGGAGCGCTGCGAGATGTTGACGACCGAGCGCGGCGGCACTCTGAGCGACCCCCATGGAAGTCTCTTCGAAGCCGCACTCGACTACGCGCCACAGGAGATCGGGCCTGGGCAGGCGGTGACTTTCCGCACCGCTGTGTACGCCGGCCCCAAAGACTACGATGCCCTTCAGGAGTTCGGACACCAAGCCTCCAACGTGATCGACCTGGGCTGGTTCAGCTTCATCGCCCGAGGGATGAGTTGGCTCCTGCGAACGATCCACGGGTTCATCGGCAACTGGGGCGTCGCCATCATCTTGCTCACCCTACTCGTCCGTGTGCTGCTGCTGCCGTTCGTCATCCCACAGTTCCGCAACATGGCGAAACAGCGGGCGCTCAAGCCCGAGATCGACAAGATCAACGAGCTCTACAAAGACGACCGCGAGAAAAAGGGCGCGGCCATGATGGAGCTCTGGC
>CAYZDM010000708.1:0-1971 GCA_964476875.1 uncultured Sandaracinaceae bacterium
TGCAGGCGCAATCGGAGCTGATTCGGGCGCAGGTCGATGTCGTCGACTCGGCGATTGGGTTGCGCGTGGCCACCGCCCAACTGCGTCGCGCCATCGGGGAGATGCCCTGACGTGGCCCGAAAAACCGATGCCGTGCATCGGCCACGGGCCTTCGGCCCCGTCGTGGTTGCTGCTGCCGTTGTGATTCGGGAAGGGCGCGTGTTGCTGACGCGGCGGGCGGAAGGTCAGCACTTGGCCGGCCTCTGGGAGTTTCCCGGAGGGAAGCTCGAAGATGGTGAGTCCCCCGAGGAAGCGCTGGTTCGCGAGTGTCGAGAGGAGTGCGGCATCGAGGTTGCTGTCTCCGAGATCCTGGAAGTCACCCATCATCGGTACCCGCAGAAGGAAGTTCTGCTGCTCTTCTATCGATGCGAGTTGCGCGCGGGCGAGGTGCGCCACTTGCAGGTCGCGGACCACGCGTGGGTCTCGCCGGCCGATCTCGGTGACTATCCGATTCCTCCGGCCGACGAGGCCGTGGTCGCGCGAATTCGAGCACTCGAACTCTGAGCCGCGTTCAGCGGTTGGGTGCGCCTTCGATGATGATGCGGCGGACGAGGCTTCCCTCGTCGGCGGGTAGCGAGACGGGCTCGGCCAATATGCGGATGGTCGACTCCGTCACCACAGAGGTGTGCTCGTACAGCATGCCCTTGCGCACTTCGCGCGGCTCTCCGAACGATTCGGTGAGCTGTGCCACGCTCGGTTTGGCTTCGATCAGGTCGAACGTGATGCTACTCACGTCGTCGCCGGGGGTGGTCAGCGTCACGCGGTAGCCGTCGTAGTGCATCAACGCTTGGCTCTTGGTCCGTGCCATGATGACGCCCTGCATCTCGGCGGCGACGTAGTCCACGGTCGAATCGGCTCGAGTCATGGCGCGTACCCCCGCACGGACGTCGGCGAGCGCTCGATCGTCTCCTGTGGCGGTCAGGCCGGCCGATTGTCCATCGTCGCCCGACTCGGATGTTTCGCTACGGGAACACGCCGTCAAAGCGATCAGGAACGAGAACGAGAACAAGGCGAGGGGGTGCTTCAACACATCAGCTCCTGGCTGCTGTTTGTACCTCGAAACCCGCGCGTGCCAAAAAGAACGCCAGCGACGTCAGTGTCGTGCGAGCGCGTCGGCGACCGTGCCATTCGCGCCGGTGCGGATACGGACTGAGAACGGATCCCGTTCGCCGCCGATCCGTTCCAGAGCGGAGTTGCCGCCGAAGAAGGCGCTGGCGGCTTGCTCCAGTGCCGGCTTGTAGGCCGAGTAGGTCGCGTCCTCATTGGGGGCGGCCAGCCGATCCTGCACTCGGAAGAGCACCTCGTCGGTCCGGAACTCGAACCCGAGGCTGGCCTCCTGCTCGAGCAAGCGGCATGCGCCGAGGGCGCGCTGGAACGCGTCGTCGATGCCCCCCTGGATGTCACCGTCGAAACCCCGCTTGCGGCTGTACAACAGCCCCGGGCGGTTGTCGGCGACGTCGACATAGTAGTCGGACTGATGACCGATCAGGACGACGCCCGGCCCCTGCGGGACATGGGCGTAGTCCGCGACATCGATCAAGAGCTCGTCGGAGATCTTCTTGGCGCGAATCCACTCGTGGAAGACGGGGATGAGCTTCTCCAGCTCGATGTCGCCCGATTTCGTGTAGAGCTTCACCTGGAACTTCGTTGGTTGCATGGACCTTACTCCGCCGCGGCGGCTGCTGCTTCGGTGAGACGCTGGTAGCACGCGTGCGCAGCTTCGAGAAACAACTGGGCTTCATCGAGCATGCTGTGTGCCATCTCGCTGGTGGCGTTCTTGTACGACTGGTCGCCGTGCATTTTGAGAAGGTACGCGGCGAACTTCCCCTTGGCGAACGGGTCGTGAAAGAGCTCCGTGTCGTGAAGGTGGGTCTTGAAGTTGGCGACGACATCGTCGGCGTCGTCCTTGACCTGTACCTCGAGGTGCCGAAT
>CAYZDM010000709.1:0-1961 GCA_964476875.1 uncultured Sandaracinaceae bacterium
GTCGGCGCCGGCGCTGATGCCGGCATCCGCTACTCGAGTCTCTTGGTGAGCTGGTTGGCGTTGGTCTGCATGTCGATGTTCTGGAACACGCAGATGCCTTCCTCGGTGTCGAGGCTGTTGCAGTGGTCCGCAATTTTCGCGACCGACGCCTCGTCGTAGCGCGACCGATGCCCCGCGGGGCCTGGCAGCCGAAGGTACGTCATCTTCGCCTTGGGTGGCGGATCATCGATGAGCGGGTCGTAGGCGGCAACCGCGGGCCGGTCGCCACACGCCGCCACGATGTCGGACGCCTTCCACGCGTCGAAGTCGAAGACGATGGGCGGCATCTTCGCTGGCAGAAAACCTAGAAACGCTCGAACTGCGGCGCGGTTAGCCTTGCCATGCTTGAAGTTTTCGTCCGCGCTGAAGATGACGGCCTTGGCCTTCAAATCCGCTGCGAGGGCAGCGACCGCCTCGCACGTAGCCTTGTTCTCCTTCGTGCGCCGGAACCCGGAGTCACTCACGGATTTGGGCGCCACGACGGTGAACAGGAAGTTATCGGGAGCCTCACGGATCCAGCGACGGACCGTGCCGGCACCAGGAATGGCGATCTCGGTATCCGAGATCTCCACCGCATCAAATTCCCGCCAATATCGGCTAACCGGCACGGGGAAACCGGAGCACGCCACCACAAACATTGGGCCGGAGTATACAAGCTTTGGAGCAGAAGGCCCGGGGTGACTCCGCGATTTGGCGGGAATTCATGATTTCAGGGGCGCTCTGATAGGATCGCGGCCGTGTCTGATTTCGGTTTCGACGCTTATGCGCTCGACGATGCGGAACCCACGGGGCACCCGCATCCGTTGGAGATTGCACGCGATCTGATCGCGACGGGTGATCCTCGAGCGGCGCTAGAGATGTTGAGCTCGCATCATGACGAGTTCGCCGACGATCCCGAGTACCTGCTGCTTTGTTCCGCAGCCTGGAGGGCAGATGGCGACGGCCTGCGCGCCCAGCAGGCGTTGTTGGGAGCCGCGCGACTCGCGCCGGAGGATCCGAGACCGCTCCTTTGGCTGGCGGATCTGCTGGAAGAGCGAGGGGAGCACGGCAAGGCGGAGCGCATCCTAGAGAAGGCCCATGCGTTGGAAGCGGCCGCCGCGAAGGCCGAAACGCTACTCGAGGACCTGGGGCCGGACGTGGCCGATGATCTCATCGCCTTCGCCGAGCTTCAGGAGCGGAAGAGCCAAGCGAGGTTTACTCCGCGCCAGATCTTGCTTGTCGTTTTGGCCGTTGTCGCTTTCGCGCTTCTGATCTTTGGCATCTCGACCCTTACGAGCACCGAGGACGCCCCGCCGACTGGGGTAGCCTCTGGCTCGAGCGATGATGCGGTTCTCGTCGGTCCCGAAGAAGCCGCTCCTGCCGAGCCCGTCGCCACGGAGACTGTCGAGCCCGTTCTGGTCAGGAATACGGTTCCCGACTCGGAGACGCTTGAAGCCCTTCCCGGCATGGCACCCTCGACGGTGGCTCCGACGGCGCCCCTGACGGTGACCCCGCCGGCTGCCGCAGAGGCCGTCAAGCCTCCGCCTCCTGCCGCGAAACCGCCGCGTCGAGCGAAACCGTCCCCGTCTCGCAAGGTCGTCGCGGAACCGACGCCAGAACCCGACGTCAAAGTCGTCGAGGCTGAGTTGGCCTCGTGGAACACCAAGCAACTCACGGTTCGGGCCGACGCACTTTATGCCCAAGGTCACACCGGCGTAGCCGCGAGCTACTATCGCCGCGCGCTCGAACTCGACCCAGACTATGCGCCCGCCCTCGTTGGCATGGGTCAGAGCATTCTGCGCGCAAAGAAGTACTCGGACGCCATGGAGAACGCGACCCGGGCTCTTCAGCTTGCTCGCGGCGTCGATGCGCGCCCGGGTCTCGAAGCCGCCGCGCTCTACCAGATGGGGCGGGTTCACTACGAACGAGGCGAGCGGGACGCC
>CAYZDM010000710.1:0-1960 GCA_964476875.1 uncultured Sandaracinaceae bacterium
CCTCTCGTTTGAAGAGGCGGGGCCCAGGCACAAGCTTTTCTTCGACCCGGCGAATACCACCGCGGCGTTCGTGACCTGCGGGGGGTTGTCGCCCGGAATCAACAATGTGATCCGCTCGGGGTTCCTGGAGCTGACCCACAACTACGGGGTTCATCAAGTCCTCGGGATTCGAAACGGCTACATGGGGTTGAACCCCGACTCGGGGCTCGATCCCATCTTCATGACGCGGAGTTTCGTGCAGAACATCCACCATCTCGGTGGCACTGTGCTTGGGAGTTCGCGGGGCATGGAGGAGCCGGCGATTCTGGTCGATTACCTCGAGGCGCGCGAGATCGACATTCTGTTTTGCATCGGCGGCGACGGAACACAGCGCGGCGCGCATATGATCCAACGCGAGGTCGCCAGGCGCGGGCTACCGAAGTCGGTGATCGGGATCCCCAAAACCATCGACAACGATGTGCCGTATGTGGAGCTGAGCTTCGGCTACGTCACCGCGCTCGAGGTCGCGAGTGACGTGTTGCGCGGCGCCCACGTCGAGGCGGTCGGTGCGCCGAACGGCATCGGCCTGGTCAAACTGATGGGCCGGGAAGCGGGCTTCATCGCAGCGGGCGCGGCTCTGGCTACGCAAGAGGCAAACTTCGTTCTCGTGCCCGAGGCGCCGTTTCCCCTCGAAGGAGAGGGCGGATTTCTGCAGATGCTCGAACGTCGCATCTTGACCCGCGGCCATGCCCTGGTGGTCGTGGCTGAGGGCGCCGGCCAGCATCTGCTCGCGGACCACGACGTCGAACGAGACGCATCGGGGAACGTTCGCCACGAAGACATCGGGGTGTTCCTGCGGGACCGAATCAAGCAGCACTTCGCAGAGCGAAAGCTGAACTTGAACCTGAAGTACATCGACCCGAGCTACACCATTCGCAGTGTGCCCGCGAACGCGTGGGACCGGATGTTGACGGACCGAATGGCACGGGCTGCCGTCCACGCCGCGATGGCGGGCAAGACTGACACCATGATCGGCTACTGGAATCAAGAGATCGTGCATGTCCCCATCGCGACCGCGGTGGCCCACAAGAAGCAGATGCCACTAGATTCGGATACCTGGAACGCCGTTCTCGCGACGACGGGCCAACCGGACTGGCGGTAGCGAGAGACGATGACTCTGAACGGAATCGGCGAGTTGATGACAGTGGTGGGCCTCGCGGGGCTCCTCCTTGGTGAGTGGAAAGACCGCCCCACGTTGCGGGCCGTCAGTAAGCCCTTCGCCTCGCTGGGTTTCATCGTGGCCGCGATTGGGTTCGGCGCGCTGGAGTCGAGCTACGGGAAGGTCATCCTCGTGGGCCTCCTGCTTGGCGCCATCGGAGATGTCTGTCTTCTCGGAAAGGCCAAGCAGTATTTCATCGCTGGCCTGGTGTCGTTTCTACTCGGTCACGTCGCGTACGTGGTCGCCTTCAGCGGTCTTCCAATCAGCACGGTACCGGCGCTCGTAGCGGCGGCGGTCATGACGGTACTGATGGCGGCGATCGCCCGCTGGGTCTTTCCCCACGCCCCGGACATGCGCGTTCCCATCGGCATCTACATGCTGGTCATCGCGGTTATGTGCGTGGTCGCCATCGGCGCGGGGGCGGCGGGCGCTCCATGGATGATCCCGGTCGGTGCCGTGATGTTCACCGCCTCCGACATTGCCGTGGTGCGCGACCGATTCGTCGCGCCGGGCTTCGTCAACAGGCTCTGGGGTTTGCCACTCTATTACGCCGCTCAGCTCATCATCGCGTGGAGCATCATGGCGGTGAACGGCTAGGAAAGGCTCACGCCGCCTTCGAGGCACTCGCGGTACCAGAGCTCGAGAATCATCAGCGTCCAGATTTGAAAGCCTCGAGGCTCTCCGCGCTTATGACGTGCGAGGATATCTTCGATTGCGGCGGGGTCGAGAATGCCCCGTTCACGCGCACGCTGATCCAAGAGG
>CAYZDM010000711.1:0-1956 GCA_964476875.1 uncultured Sandaracinaceae bacterium
TTACGTGACGCACGCGTTTACGCTAGAGAAGCCTCCCTCGGTGGTCAACAAACTCAACCGTCCGCTGTCACTGCAACGCTTTGTCGGTGATTTAACGCCATCCCGCCGGCCGCGGTATATTGGAGGCGTGCCGTTCAATGACCAGAACCCCAGCGCCAGCCAAACCGTCCTGACGGAGGTCGGCGAGGCTCGCTCACCCGTGCCAAGTAGCGAGGCCGGGTGTCTCATCGTGATCTACGGACAGGAGATGGGCCGACGGGTGCGTGTCACCACTGAACCGTTGATCATCGGCCGCTCCCCGAAATGCGACATCCAGGTCGACCAAGAAAGCGTGTCCCGAAACCACTGTCGGATTCGCTTCGAAGGCGGGGAGTTTTTGGTGCGAGACCTGGGGTCGACCAACGGAACCTATGTCAACGACGATGTCGTGTCCGAGGATGGTCGACTTCGCCATGGTGACCAGCTCAAGGTCGGACGGACGATTCTGAAGTTCATCGTCGGCGACGACGTCGAGGTCGAATACCACGAGGAGATCTACCGGTTGATGACAACCGACGGACTCACCCAGCTCAACAACAAGAGATACTTCGACGAAATGCTCGACCGCGAGGTCGCACGCGCCAAACGGTACAAGCGCAGCTTCTCGCTACTCGTGTTCGACATCGACCTGTTCAAGAATATCAACGATAAGTTCGGCCACCTGGCTGGCGATGCCATCCTGAGACAACTGGGCGCGGTCCTTCTCGGAAGACTCCGAGTCAACGACGTATTGGCGCGAATCGGTGGCGAGGAGTTCGCGCTGATCACGCCGGAAGTTGGCCTCGACGGCGCCATAGAGCTCGCCGGCAAGATCAACCGCTTGATCGCCGATACGCGCTTCGACTTCGAAGGCTCGCCGGTCGCGGTGACCGTCAGTGTGGGGGTGGCCGAATGGCAGCCTCACTACGAAGACCCGGGCGACCTGTTCAAAGCTGCCGACGAGAAAATGTATGAGGCCAAGCGCAACGGCAGAAACCAAGTCTGCGCTTAGCCCAGCCTGACCCTATTCAGCGAAGCGTCGTGAAGACGCAGACGGTCGGCGAGGAAGAGATGCAAAGAGCTCGATGAACGCCATCGCGATCACTCGGAGTGATGCACCGGTTTGTCGGCCCGTCTGTCGCGGCAGATGGCGCACTGCGCACTCCGCCACGGTGAGGCCGAGGCGCCTGGCCTCTAGTAGGATCTCGGCGCTGATCAGCGCGCCATGGCTTCGAAGGTTGCTAGCCAAGAGCAAGCGTCGTGGGACCAACTTGAATGCGCAGTTCGCGTCTCGCACGCGCAGGCCGAAAATCCGGTTCACGAGCGCGGTCCAAGATTTGCCCCAGAGGCGACGCCACCAACCATCTTGGCGATGCGTCCGGTACCCCGCAACGACGTCGTGCCCGTCGAGTAGCTCTACCGCCGCTGGGAGGTCCTCTAGATCGAATTGCCCGTCGCCGTCGGTCAGGAAGATGTAGTCCATTCGGGCCCGATCGAGCCCCGAGCGGACGGCGACTCCGTACCCGCGGTTGTCGAGATGAGGCACCACCTCGAGTTCCGGGACTCCTTCGCGGAGCGCTGTCAGGACCCGCGCTGTGCCATCCGTACTACCGTCATCGACGACTATTATCTCGAGCTCCGATGCGAGGCGGCGCCCCACGTCGGCCGCCTGCGTGACTACACGCGCGACATTGCCTTCTTCGTTGAAACACGGAACCACGACCGACAGACGCATCGTGCCGAGCCTAATTCGGGGACCACTCACCTTCAATCGGCCGGTCCGCCGGGTCCTTGACGTCCTTTGCCAGTGCCACAAGTGAGCCCCTTGCCAGGGAAAAGGTGCGTGGCTATGTTCGCCTCAGTACTGAAAAACCTTCGGTTCCGACCGAGTTGGAGTAGAACAGCAGCATGAGCGACGAAGAGGAAACAATTGCATCG
>CAYZDM010000712.1:0-1952 GCA_964476875.1 uncultured Sandaracinaceae bacterium
TCCGAGAAACTTGAAGTAGTAAGGGCCTCCGTCGGTATCGACGATGGCCGCGAGCAAGCGTTGCCCGGCCTGGACCGCCTGCGCTTGTCCCGCCGCTGCCATTCCACCGGCGTATTGGCCCGCAACCTCGACTTTGGTCACTTCGAAAGTCGAGACCTTGGCTTTGCTCTGCTTCGCGTCCGAGACCGGCGAACCGTCCGCGTTGCTGAACTGTCCTACCCAGCGCTCGATGTTGGCGTCCGCCGAACCGGCTCCCTGTGGCCCGAAGAAGTACACGATGAGCTCTGCCGGCCCCGCCGACCCAGACGCGCTCAACTGTGCGCGGCGCATCGAAGACTTGGGCTGTTGGGCTTCCCACTTGGTCGGCAGCTTGAAAGAGACCGCGCCGACGTCGATCATGCCGGACGAATCGGGCTGGCCCGCGTTCGTGTCTGTCGCAGGCGCCTTCCCCATCCCCATCCCCATCCCGGCATGCGGGTCGTTCTTGGCCGCCATGCCCGCGTGCGGATCTTGGCCCGTAGCACCCGGCTGCGCGCTGCCAGCTTGCGCGTCGCCCGCGGGGCTGACTGCTGAGCCCTCTTTGGGGGTCGGTCCCTTGGTCTGACAGGCGGCCAGCAGCAGCACGGAAAGGGTGATCACGAAGGTGTGAATCCAGCGGTTCTTCATCATGGCCGTATTGGAGCACTTTGCGTTCCGCCGCTCAAGCGGTCCATACTCCGCCCCTATGAGACGCACGCGTGGATTCATCGATTTGGTCTTCGACGTCGTCGAAGAGACGACCAATCTCGCCCAGCGAACCCACGATGCGGTCGTCGACCGCTCCGTTCGGCGTTTTGCGCCCATCGAGCCGGCGACCAGTGCGGCCAAGCTCGTCACCGGCATCGAGACAGCAATCTCGGGGGGCGTGTTCGAGTCGATTCGGGTCATCAACGGGATCACCCGTTTTTCCGTCAATGCGGTGGCCGATGTGGCCGAAGCTGGCCTCGATCATCCCTCCGACGCCGCGGAGCTCCAGCTCGCCACGCCGGTCCGTTCCAGCGCGGCAGGGACCGCGAGTTGGTACGTCGACTATCTGCAGTCCTCGATCAATGGCTTCTGGGGCGATCACCTGAGCCGCAAGAACAGCCGGCTCGACCTCGGGATGACCCTCCGTCACCACGGACGGCACCTGCCCACGACCCCGGAGGCGTTCGCGGCGGCCTTTCCGCACCCCACCAACAAGGTATGCGTTTTCGTGCACAGCCTCGCCGCCACCGAGTGGCTGTGGAGTCTCTCCTCGCAGGAGCACTATGGCGACCCGGACGTGACTTTCGGTACCCGGCTTGCGGACGACCTCGGCTACACTCCGATCTACCTCCGCTACAACACCGGGCGGCACATCTCCGAGAACGGCCAAGCGTTGGCAACGCTACTGACCGAGGTTCTCGACGCGTACCCGGTGCCCGTCGAGGAGATTGCGCTCGTGGGCCACAGCATGGGTGGCCTGGTCGTCCGAAGCGCCGCGCACTACGCCCGCGAACACGACCAACCCTGGGTCGCCCATCTTCGCCACGTCGCGTGCATCGGCGCGCCTCACCTCGGGGCGCCCCTCGAAAGGGCCGTCAACGTTCTCACCAATGTCTTGCGCAAGGTCGACGCGGCGGGCGCGCACGTCCCAGCAGAGCTGCTCGATAGCCGTAGCGCCGGCGTCAAAGACCTCCGCTACGGGTACACCGTCGACGAGGAGTGGGCAGGGAAAGACCCGGACGAGGTGTTCGCGGATGCGCGCCGCAACGTGCCACTGGTCGACGGCGTGGGGTACTACTTCCTGGCCGCAACAATCTCGCGCGACCCCGAGCATCCGCTAGGCCAGTTGCTCGGCGATCTGATGGTTCAACTGCCCAGCGCCTCTGGCGAGGCGCCCGAACACGCTCGCCGCATCCATTTTTCGGGCGGTGCGGTGTTCCGGGGGA
>CAYZDM010000713.1:0-1951 GCA_964476875.1 uncultured Sandaracinaceae bacterium
ATGAGCCTCCAGCAGGTGATGAACCTGGCTCAGGACTGAGCCCCCCTGAGTTTGAACTCGGACAGGGTGGCTTCTTGTTGGAGGCCACCCTTTTTCGTGAACCCATGCCCTCATCGAACAGACCAAGCGATCCGGCACGCACTAGGCTCAGCCCCGAAGAGCGTCACGAGCAATTGCTGCGCGTGACCTCGGACATCATCGCGACTGACGGGGTTGACAGTGTGCGCGTTCCCTACGTGGCGGCCGCGGCCGGTGTCACGCGCCCTGTGGTCTACAAGTTCTTTCCGAATCGGCATGAGCTCATCAAGGGCGTGCTCGAGGACTTCCGCGAGGACTACGCGCGCCGCGTCCCGAACGTAGAAGTGCCCGACGCAACCACCGACGTCGCGACAACCGCACGCGCCTTCATCGACGCGGCATGCGACACGATCGAAGCCAGGGGTTCTGGCGGTTGGCAGTTGTTGCGCTCCGCTGGGCACGATTCGGAGATTGCGGCGATCAGCAGAGATTTTCGGCGTCAACTGGTTCAGCCCTGGCTGACTCCACTTCGCTTGCTCACCGGCGTCGACGAACCCGAGGCGTTGGCACTTGCCGACGTGATGGTCACGGGCGCAGGTGAGATCATACAACGCTGGATCGACGGCGAGTTCTCTCGAGAGCAGGTGGCCACCCTCCTCGGACGGATCATCCTCGCGGTGCTGAACGAGTTCACGGAGTAGAGACGGTATGGTTTCGGAGATTTTCGACCCCTCGAAGTGGACTGAAGTCCCCGGCTTCGAGCTTCAAGACATCACTTACCACCGGGCCAACGACCACGGCACCGTTCGAATCGCATTCAATCGGCCTGAAGTGCGCAACGCGTTCCGCCCCAACACGGTCGACGAGCTGTTCCGCGCGCTCGACCATGCGCGGCAGACATCGGACGTCGGGTGCGTCCTCCTCACCGGCAACGGCCCATCCCCCAAAGATGGCGGTTGGGCATTTTGCTCGGGCGGTGACCAGCGAATCCGCGGCAAGGATGGCTACAAGTACGAGACCGGATCGGCTGGAGAGATCGACCCCGGGAGGCTCGGGCGTTTGCACATCCTGGAGGTCCAACGATTGATTCGGTTCATGCCGAAGATCGTCATTGCGGTCGTCCCTGGCTGGGCGGTCGGCGGAGGGCACAGCCTGCACGTGATCTGCGACATGACCATCGCGAGCCGCGAGCACGCGCTGTTCAAGCAAACCGACCCCGATGTCGCCAGCTTCGACAGCGGCTACGGATCGGCGCTTCTTGCCCGTCAGGTGGGCCAGAAGAAGGCCCGCGAAGTGTTCTTCATTGGACTCAACTACAGCGCGCAAGAGGCGGCCGAGATGGGGATGGTCAACGCGGTGGTTCCGCACCAGGAACTCGAGGATTTCGCCCTATCGTGGGCCAAAGAGGTCAACTCCAAGAGCCCGACAGCCATGCGAATGCTCAAATTCGGCTTCAACATGATCGACGACGGACTGGTCGGTCAGCAGCTCTTTGCAGGCGAAGCCACCCGGTTGGCTTACGGCACGGAGGAGGCCCAGGAAGGCCGCGACGCCTTCCTCGAAAAGCGCCCTCAGGACTACCGAAAGTACCCCTGGCATTACTGAACCAGGAGATCTCCCCAAAACGCGTCGAATTTGGGGTACACTGCCCGAATTGGACTCAAACCCAAAACGTGCCACATGAGCATTTCAGAAGAACGGAGTAAGTCATTTCAAGCAAGATATTCGTAGGGAACCTCAACTTCGCCACGACGGACCAGGAGCTTCGTGAGCTCTTTGGTGAGATCGGTGAGGTCGTTGACGTTCACATTCCAAAGGACCGCGAGAGTGGACGCCCGAGAGGCTTCGCATTCGTTCGGTTCGCAGATGATGGGCACGCCGCCCAGGCCGTCGAGAAGCTCCACGGACGTGAGGTTGGTGGCCGCGACTTGCG
>CAYZDM010000714.1:0-1950 GCA_964476875.1 uncultured Sandaracinaceae bacterium
TCGCGTCGAGTTCCGGGTTTCGGTAGAAGGAGCGGTTCTCGGAGTTCTCGGGGTGGATCGAACGACTGTGGAACAAGATGTCCATGAAGTTCGAAGGGTCGGGGAAGTCCTGGTGCCACCCAGTGAATGCCGCTTGAGCGACGCGCGGCTTGCCGGTTTCCTTGAGATAGGTTGCGAACGACACCATTTTTAGCTCGATGTCGATCCCAATCGCTTGGAGGTCCTGCTGAAATAGCTGGGCGGCCCGAACCTCACCTTCGCCTCGAACCCAGAGCATGATCGGTTCGCTCAATCCATCAGGAAAGCCAGCCAAGCGCATCTCTTCCTTGGCGCGCTCGAGGTCGTAGTGCTGACCGGTCGGTAGGTCCGGATCGTGCGGAGCGAGCATGGGTGGCAGAACTTGCGAGGCGGCGACCGCCTGACCTGGATCGAGGCGCTCCAACTTCGAACGGTCCAAGGCGAAGGCTACCGCGCGTCGGACGTGCACGTTGTCGAAAGGGGGTAACTCGCAGTTGAGGCCCAACGCGAACACGGACGCGCTTGGTGACTCTGCGCGATAGGCCTCCCAGGCCTCGGACTCTCGCAGAAACAGACGGTTCACCTTGCTGGGCCGGTAGAGAATGTCGAGGTCGCCGTTGCGAAATCGGGCGCTCGCCACGTCGGCTGAGATGTTCTCGAGAAAGATCATTCGGTCTACCCGAGCCTTCGGATCCCAGTACGCGTCGAAGCGCTTGAACTCGACCTGCACACCTCGCTCCCAGCGTGCGAACGCGAAAGGCCCCGATCCGATCGGGTGCCTTCCTACCGCGTCGCGACCTTCGTCGCGCTCGAGCCGCTCGACGTGCTCTTTGGCCAAGGGATAGGCAAAGGGCAGCGCCAGGGCGTTGAGGAAGGTTTGGTCCGCTTCATCGAGCTGAAATTCAATAGTCTTTTCGTCGAGGACGACGATGCCCTGCACCGACTCCGTCTCTCCAGCGTGGTAGGCGGGCGCGCCTTCGATCGACTTGAAGAACGGGTATCCGGGCGACCCGATGCGATGAGAAAGGAGCCGATGCATCGACCAAGAGACGTCTTCGGCAGTGATCTCTCTGCCATTGTGAAACTTGATGCCGTCTCGGAGCGTGAACCGAAAGATCCGACCTTCGTCGGACACCGTCGGAAGCTCCGCCGCGAGGCTCGGGATCATGGTTCCGTCGTAGTCGTAGTCGAGCAGACCATCGTAGAGCAACCGGCACGCGGCGGTGGAAAGCGTGTCGTAGGCGAAGTGCGGATCGAGCGTGTGAATGTTGCTGCTGGCAGAGAAAATGAAGGTGCCGCCCGATCGAGGAGCTTCGTCGCCAGCTCCGACGTAGCGCGGACCGACGGGTGCCTTCGGGAAGTTGACGACGATCCATCCTAGAAGGAGTGCGGAGGCGACCAGCACGGCTGCGCTCGTCACCCACCGGCGTCCGCGCCGTTGCTCAGTCCTTGGGGTCGAACGCATCGCGCAGGCCTTCCCCAAAGAGGTTGAATCCGAATACCGCCATGCTGATCAGCACGGCCGGATAGAGTGTTAGTCGTGGCACGCCAAGAAGCAGCGACTGACTGTCGTTCAGCATCGATCCCCAACTTGCGGTGGGGGGGCGCACGCCGAGTCCGAGGAAGGATAGGGCGCTCTCTGCGATGATCATGCGCGCAACCAATATCGTTGCGATCGCGATAATGGGACCCATCACGTTCGGGAGCACGTGCCGCGCGAGGATTCGGAAGTGGCGAAGTCCAAGCGCGCGCGCCGCTTGAATGTAGTCGAGCTCACGCGCCTCCATGGTCTTGGCGCGCGTCACCCGCGCAAGCGTCGTCCACGACAGCACGCCGAGCACCACACAGATCGTCCAGATCCCCGGCGCATCCCACACACGCTGCATGACGATGGCGATCAAGAGAAAGGGCATCGACAGGACCACGTCCACC
>CAYZDM010000715.1:0-1947 GCA_964476875.1 uncultured Sandaracinaceae bacterium
CATCGTCTGCATAGTGCTTCAGGTTTCGGCCCGTGCCGAACCCGATCTCGAGCACGTCGCCAGAAGCCTCGTTCACGGTTTCCGGTCGGAGGTCATCCATGAGCCGCATGGCGAAGTCCTGAAACCTGGGCTTGACCCATTCGCGAAACCTCGTCATTCAGCCACCTTCTTTCCGAAAGGCCCCGCTTGCTGTGGGAGCGCGGGGTGGTACCCCAGAGCGAGCTTGCCGCCACACAGCAAGGGGCGATTTTCTTTGGCGCGTCGCCGCGACAAGGGTGCCGAGCCAGGCTCCGGGCAAGAAGAGCAGGTTGATGACAAGCTCGTCCCCGAGCCTGCTCCCCGGAAGGGGGTTGCCGCGCCGACGGGCGGGCAAGGCGTTGAGAGTGTTCGCAATGCGGTTGGCCACCGTCATCACGCGCGCGACGTCCTCGACGTCGTGGCAGGTTTGCGGCCCGAGCGCCCCGACGACCGCAGCCTCCATCTCGTTCCCTGCGCCTGGTACAAAGTCGGCTTTGGCCCGCGAACGAGCATGGGCTACCGCCAGCCATGTAGACCGGTCGAAGGCCTCCTCATCCATGTTCTTGAGCGCGGCGAGCTCGGCATCCGATACGCCCGCCGCCAACGCGTGTCTTGCGTGTGCGTGCTCGCACATCCTGCATGCGTTGGTTTGGGCAACGGCAACGATGACCTGCTCGCGAAGCGCGGGCGAAAGCCGTCCGCCGACCCAGATCGACCAGAGCTCCTTCACTCGAGTTGTCACCCACCTCAAGTCCGCGAGAAGCTCACGAACGGAATAGATGCGAGGCGATGGGTGGTTCTCGATCATGAGCCGCTCGCCGCCGTGAGGAAGCTCTTCACCTTGGCGTACATGTCGTGCAAGTGCTCGCTCATGTGGTCCTTTTGCTCCGCGTTTAGCAGCCCATACACGTAGAAGAGCGTCTCCCGGCCATCGGCCCGCCGCCCTTCTGGAGATCGGGTGTTGGGACCCCAGTCCTCGTGAGCTTTCCAAGCGTCCCATAGGACCTGCCGCACGGCGGCAGCGCCGGGGTGCCCGCGGAGGGAATCGGCGATGTCCGCGAGACGCTTCTCGTCGGCCGAAAGCCGATCTGCGGCCTCGTCGGGAAGGCTCGCAACGTACTCGCGAAGCGCCTCTTCCTGAGCGTCACTCAAGCTCCCGGCCCATTCTTCGATGGCGTCGACGAACTTGTCCTGTCGGTCTCGAGAACGCTCCTCGGCGGGCCGGCTCAGCTCTTCGCGTGGCTCGTCCAAGCGTTCGTTGAGGCTGCGTTCACCGTGGTCGATCTGGTCGTCTCGAAGAGTCGCGAGGATTGGCGCGACCTCATCGATGATCCAGCTCACCCCCTTGTCCAAGAGGATATCGATCTGCTTTTCGATGATCAGCATGTTCTTCTCATCAAAGCCCTTCATGATGGCGCGGTCGACGGTTGCGACGAGAAGGTCGATCCGAGGCCCCAAGACTTCAGGCGCGGTGTCCAGCACTCGGTGCACCGCCGCGCTCGTCGCCTCTCTCTGCGCTTCATCCAAATCGAGCTCTTCGCCAATTTGCCGAGTGACCCATCGCGCTCCGATGTTCTGCAGAACTCCGGAGCAGCCCACCACAAGCGACGCCAAGACGATGAAGGCCAACGCTAGCGCATGGCGCGATGGTCTCGAGGATCGCTCAGCGGGCGCCATACGCACCCTCGAACACAGTTTATCTTGCCACCTGTGCATCACTACGAAGCCAGCCCAATCCATGCCAGGGCCAGTAGACCTACCCCAAGCACCGCACGCTCTACGCGCTCTACGGTGTGTTCGTTTCGGGGGATTATCGCGCTCATCGGGAGTCTCCTCTGTTTTATCTGGCCGTCCGGGCTCTCGGTGGCAACATCTTCTTAGAGCGGCGGGGCCCCCAAATGGATTCACGTCAGGAGTCCTTTTCGGCTC
>CAYZDM010000716.1:0-1945 GCA_964476875.1 uncultured Sandaracinaceae bacterium
CCCGCCACGACCGAGGCCGGCGCCCAGGTGGTCAACGGCATGAGTCTATCGAAGCGCGACTCACCATTTGCGAACTCCGGAATCGTTGCAGGGGTCGAACCAGCGGACTGGGAAGCTCATGGGTTCAAAGGCCCGCTTGGTGGTATCCGCTTCCAACAACAGATCGAACGGGCCGCCTACGTAGCGGGCGGCGGCGACCTTCGCGCGCCGGCCACGATGATGAAAGATTTCCTCGCGGGACGCGGTTCCAGCACGGCCCCAAAGAGCAGCTACCGCCCAGGGCTCAACGCCACGAACGTCGATGAGGTGCTCGACTGCACGGGGCTGCGCGTCTCGACACTTGTCCGCGGTGGACTCGAAGCGTTCGCCCGCCGCATGCCCGGATTCCTCAGCGACGACGCGGTCCTGCTCGGTGTAGAATCACGGACGAGCTCGCCGGTACGGATCCCCCGCACGGACGACACACTCGAATCCCCGGACGTTCGAGGTCTGTACCCATCGGGAGAGGGCGCGGGCTACGCGGGCGGAATCGTGAGCGCAGCGCTGGACGGCAAGCGTGTCGCAGTCGCGCTTCAGCAACAGTTGGCAGGCCGAGGCTAATACGGACCGGTTTCGCCGAACACGTCACAGGTTCGGTCGGCATCCATCCTGCAACACCTGACGTAGTGGCCTTGACCAACACAACGGTCGAACACCTCGAGACAGGAGGCAGCCAAGGGCTCGTCGTCCATGCAGAGCCCGAGCGTGCAGACTTCGAACGGCACGCCACCGCTCCCGCCCGTGCCACCTATTCCGCCGACGCCACCAACGCCGCCCGTGCCACCCTCGCCGCCGACACCGGCCGTGCCACCCTCGCCGCCGACACCCGCTGTGCCACCCTCGCCGCCGACGCCGGCTACGCCGCCAGCACCACCCGTGGCCTCGGCCGCCTCGCCACATCCGACGACAAAAGCGAAGGCGATCGAAACTACGACGAATAGGCGCTTGAGCTTCACACGAGGCATGGGTTCCGTAGCCACGATGCCAAACGTGGCATCAGAACTCAAGCCTCGCAGTTCGACAGAGAGTCTATGGGGAGATCGGGTCGCGCACGCAGTCATGGCCCTGGCGGCAACTCGCCCAAGCCTTAGGAAGATCGAGAGATGAAGGAACAGTCATGACATCGAAGCACGCTACCAGAACAATCGCCCTCATCGTCACGACGGCCGGCCTCATCGCGATCGGAGGGCAGGCCTCCGAAGCCAAGTCACCCGACCCAAGGGCGCTGGTGGCCAAGGTCCTCGAGGAAGCGGGCGGCGCTGCCGCACTGAGAGCCAAGAAAGACGTCGAGTACACCTACATCTATCGACGTGGGGCTACCGGAGCACTCGACGTGTCGATCGAGCGCTACGTCTTCGACGGCGAGAAGTCATGGGCGCGGTACGACGTGCACGAGGGTCTGGCTCCGAACGTCGAGGGTCCCATCATTCAAGGCTACGATGGTGAACAGACCTGGCAGACGGTCGACGGAGTTCCCACGACAGACACGGCCGGGCTCAAGCGGGCAGACTTCCTTCGCAAGACCAACTTCTATTGGTTCGCGATGACCTTCAAGTTGCTCGACCCCGGCCTTCACTACGAATACGAAGGCCAACGCGAGGTGGGCGGGACCACATACGAGATCGTGAAGATCACCTTCGGTGAAGGTATCGGCGACGTGTCCGATACCTATGTCCTGTACATCAACCCGAAGACCTGGCGTATCGGCCAGTTCCTCTTCACCGTCCTCGATTTCGGAAAGACGGAACCACAGCTCATGAAGGTCGAGTACGATCGAGTGGACGGCATCTTGCTCCCCACCACCCGTCACTACACGACCTCCGACTGGACCGGAGCAGTCGACAGCAAAGCGAAATGGACCGACGAGCTCAGCGTCAACATCCGCTTCCGGGACACTCCCCCCCCT
>CAYZDM010000717.1:0-1941 GCA_964476875.1 uncultured Sandaracinaceae bacterium
GGCAAGGTGTCGGGGTCGGTGTCGAAGAAGACCGACTACGTCGTGGCGGGGGACGATCCGGGAAGCAAGCACGAAAAAGCATTGTCGCTTGGCGTGACCGTCATCGACGAGGCCGCGCTGCTCACGCTGCTCGGTGACGCGGGCTGAGCGTCAGAGTTCGGGTAGGGCGCGAGCTAATCGACGCAAACCCTCTTCGATCTCTTCACGTGACGTGGCGAAGCTGAAGCGGATGAAGCCTTCAGCGGCTTCGCCGAAATCACGGCCCGGGCCGGTGGCGACGAGAGCCTTGTCGAGGATGTCGAACGCCAGACTCAACGAGTCGCGGTCGAAGTGGCGCATGTCGACCAGCACGTAGAACGCGCCGGGTGGGTCGATCGGGATGGAAAGCCCGAGGTCACGCAATCCGTCGACGAGGATCCGCCGGCGAATACCGTATTGCTGGCGCATGTGTTCGACGTGTTCTGCGCCGTGAGCCAACGCCGCCACGCCGGCTTGCTGAACGAACTGGGACGTCGAAATGAAAAAGCTCTGCATCAGGCTTTGCAGCGGACGCATCGCGACGGTCGGTGCGATGAGGTAGCCCAATCGAAAGCCGGTCATGGCGTATCGCTTCGAGAAACCATCGAGGATGTAGCAGTCCTCGGTGAACTGAAGCGGCGAGGTCACCACGGCGCCATCGTAGGTGAGGCCATCATAGATTTCGTCGGAGAGGATGGGGATCCCGAGAGTGGCGAGTTCTTCGACCACTTCTTTTGGTTGGACGGCGCCTGTAGGGTTGGCTGGAGAGGCGAGGAAGATCGCGCGTGTGCGTGGCGTGATGGCGGCTCGAACTTTGGCCACGTCCATGACGAAGCCGTCTTCTGGTCCGGTCGGCACGAGCACAGGCTTGCCGCCGCAGACGGCGATCATGTTCGGGTAGCAGGGGTAGTGCGGTGTCGCGAGGATCACCTCGTCGCCCGGGTCGACCAAGAGGTTCAGACACAACAATATCGCGGGTGACGTGCCGCTTGTCACCACCACTTGGTCCGGGTTCACCGAAACCCCGCGGCGCTGTTCGCAGTCCTGCGCGATGGCTTCCCGCAGCACGAACAGACCTCTACTGTCTGTGTAGTGCGTCTCGCCAGACACCAATGAGTCGATTGCGGCCTGTACTGCAGCCGGCGGCGCGTCAAAGTTTGGTTCCCCAACCCCGAGCTGAACGATTCGCGTCCCGCCGCGCGCCATCGCCATCCCCCGCTCCATGACCTCCATCGCAAGGAACGGTTCGACCTCCTCAGTGCGCTTCGCGAACATGGGGACACGCTCTAGGGTCCTAACTGCCCGAGATCTAGTCGCTTCTCAGACAAAGATCGCAGCGTCTCTGTGAAAGTCGCTGCGATCTTTGCCTGAAAAGCCTTGGAATGTCGGGTGATTACGGGTAGGGAGAGTGTCCCTATGGAGAGTCTTGTTGTTACGGTGATTGGGGCGGATCGGCCGGGGTTGGTGGAGTCGGTTTCGGCTGCGATTGAGGCGGAGGGTGGTAGCTGGGTGGAGAGCCGGATGTCTCGCTTGGCCGGCCAGTTTGCTGGGATTCTTCGCGCGAGTGTTCCCGAGCTGCGGGTGAAAGCGTTGACCGAGGCGCTCGAGGCATTGCAGGCGAGAGGCCTGCGGGTTGTGGTCGAGCGAGGGGTTGAAGAGTCGGTCGAAGAGGGGCACGTCATCGTGCTCGAGCTCATTGGGAGCGATCGACCGGGCATCGTTCACAAGATCTCCGAAGCGCTTGCTGCGCGCGGTGTCAACGTCGACGAGCTCAACACCGAATGTGACGGCGCCCCCTGGTCCGGCGACACCATGTTCAAGGCTGTGGCTCGGCTTCGCGCGCCGAAGACTCTAGATCTCGACCAGCTTCGAGAAGGCCTCGAGGCGATCGCCAGTGACTTGATGGTTGACATCACCATGGGC
>CAYZDM010000718.1:0-1940 GCA_964476875.1 uncultured Sandaracinaceae bacterium
TACCACTTGTAGCCGTAGGTCACCAGATCGCCGTCGGGGTCCGTGCTGCCGGTCGCGAGCACCTGCAGGTCCTCGGTGCTGCGCGGGTTGTCGGGGGTCACGTCCACCAGCGTCGGCGCGGTCGGCGGGGTGTTGCCGATGGTGATGTCGTCGGTCACCGGCGCGCCCTGCTCGTCGAGCGCGAGCGCCTTGATGCTACCACCACCGATATCAACGGCGAGCGTGCTCATGTCTCCGTCCCTTTGTGCTTGCGATAGTACTCGATCAACTGGTGCGTGGAGGCATCATGCTCGCCTTCCGCGCCACTAAGCTCGGGGAGGACGACTTGGGCGAGCTGCTTGCCAAGCTCGACTCCCCACTGGTCGAAGCTGTAGATGTTCCAGATCACGCCCTGCACGAAGATCTTGTGCTCATACAGCGCAATGAGGCGCCCGAGCGCTCGCGGAGTGAGCTGCTGCATCATGAACGTATTGCTCGGGCGGTTCCCCGGGAAGGTCTTGTGTGGAACCAGCGCGTCGACCTGTTCCGCCGAAGCGCCGGATTGTTCGAGCTCGGCGCGGGCTTCTTCTTCTGTCTTGCCGCGCATCAACGCTTCGGCCTGCGCCACACAGTTCGCGACCAACATGTCTTGATGCGGAGGCATTGGGTTATGACTCTGCGCGGCGACGATGAAATCGCAGGGGACCAAGTGTGTGCCCTGATGCAGAAGCTGGAAGAACGCGTGCTGCCCATTGGTGCCCGGCTCCCCCCAGACGATGGGACCAGTCGTGTAGTCGGCGATGATCGTACCGTCGCGCGTCGCGCGTTTGCCGTTGCTCTCCATGTCGGCCTGTTGGAGGTACGCAGGAAAGCGATGCAGGTACTGGTCGTAGGGCAAGACCGCATGCGAGGCCGCCCCAAAGAAGTTGTGATACCAGACTCCGAGCGCGGCCATCGTCACGGGTATGTTCTCGCGAAGCGGCGCGGAGCGAACGTGTTCGTCTACCTCGTAGGCCCCGGCAAGCAGCTCTTCGAAGTGATCCATGCCCACGACGGTCGCAACCGACAGCCCGATCGCAGACCATAGCGAGTACCGTCCGCCAACCCAGTCCCAGAACTCGAACATGTTCGCCGGGTCGATTCCGAACTCCACCACGGCATCGCGGTTGGTCGAAAGCGCCACGAAATGACGCGCAACCGCAGCTTGCGCGCCCAGGTGATCGACCAGCCATTGCCGAGCAGAGCGCGCATTGGTGAGCGTCTCCTGCGTGGTGAAGGTCTTCGATGCAACGATGAACAGCGTCGTTTCGGGGTGGACCTGGCGCAGAACTTCAGTGAGATGGCTAGCGTCGACATTCGAGACGAAGTGCGCGCGCAGTCCTTGCTTCCAGTACGGGCGTAACGCCTCGGTCACCATGACCGGGCCGAGGTCAGAGCCACCGATCCCTATATTGACCACGTCGGTGATGGGCCGTCCGGTGTGTCCCGTCCACGTACCGTCTCTGACCGAGTTTGCGAAGCTACGCATCTGCGATAGCACGCGCCGAACGTCGGGCATGACATCCACGCCGTCTGCCATCACGCTCCGGTCACCACGGTTGCGCAGGGCGGTGTGAAGAACGGCTCTTCCCTCGGTCTCGTTGATCGCGTCGCCTGCGAACATGCGCGAAATCCAATCACGGACACCGCACTCCTCGCAGAGGTCCATCAGCAATGAGATGGTTTGGTCGGTGATGCGGTTCTTCGAGAAATCGAAGAGTAGATCGCCAAGCGTGAGTGAGAACCGCGCGGCCCGTGCTGAATCGTCGCTGAAGAGATCCCGCATCTGGAGATCGGCGACATCCTCGTGGTGTGCGCGCAACGCTCGCCACGCCGCGGTCTGTGTGGGGTCGACCATCGCCGCACCTTAGCCCCGGTGGAGGCAAAGAAAAACCCCGCAAGGCGAAACGCCCGCGGGGTCT
>CAYZDM010000719.1:0-1939 GCA_964476875.1 uncultured Sandaracinaceae bacterium
AACGACGGCGAATCATCGTTCTCGTACATCAGAGTCTCATCCCGCCTGACGACATCAGCAAACTTACGCCCGCCGAGATTGCCCCCTTCAAAACGGAGTTCGATGTCCGCGAAGGGCTCCGCTGGCTCGGCCACGACGTCTTGATGATTGGTCTGAGCGATGAACTGGCGCCACTTCGCAAAGCGATCGAGGAGTTCAAGCCGCACGTCGTATTCAATCTCCTCGAGGAGTTCGATGGAGAGGCGATCTTCGACGCACACGTGGTGGGATATCTGGAACTGCAGCGAACCGCGTACACCGGATGCAATCCGCGCGGCCTTTTGCTCGCGCGCGACAAGGCGCTATCGAAGAAGGTGCTCGCGTACCACCGAATTCGGGTGCCGAAGTTCCGCGTCTTCCCACGCTACCGAAAGATCAAACGACCACCGCGGCTCGAATTTCCGCTCATCGTGAAGTCCCTCATCGAAGAAGGAAGCTATGGGATCGCCCAGGCCTCCGTGGTGCAAAACGACAAGGCCCTCGAAGAACGGGTCGCTTTCATTCACGACAAGATACGAACCGATGCGGTCGTAGAGCAGTTCATCCCGGGCCGTGAGCTCTACGTCTCTGTCCTTGGCAACCACCGACTTCAGGTGCTCCCAACTTGGGAGATTTTTCTCGATAACCTGCCGGCAGATGCGGTCAAGATCGCCACCCGCAAAGTGAAGTGGGACCTCGACTACCAACAGAAGCACGGGGTCCGGATTGGACGCGCCAAGGGACTGTCAGAAGAGATGGAGCGGCGAATCGCAAGGCTGTCACGCCGGATTTGCCGACGGATCGGCACCGACGGTTGCGTGCGAATCGACTTTCGCCTTCACGAGTCCGGTGAGTTGTACTTCTTGGAAGCCAACCCCAACCCCGACATCGGTGAAGGCGAAGAGTTTGCGGGCGCAGCGAAGGCGAGCGGAATCGAATACGCCGCCTTGCTGCAGAAGATCGTCAACCTGGGGATCCGCCGCGCTGAACGGGGATGACCGAGGCGCTTCAGTTGCTCATGTCGTGCAGGTACGATCGGAAGCAGTCGGTCTCTGCATCGCTCCAAAGAGGAGGCGTCAGAGGCATTCGGCTGCCACCGGCCGGCTGCGCGGTGACCTTCGTCAACATGTAGCTGCAGTCCGGGTCTAACTCATCGACCAGGTAGTCCCCGCTCAGTCCGATCGTATTCGCTAAGGGACCCAACGCGCTCTCGACCGAGCCGGAGAGGTCCAGCTTCCAGGTCGTCACCGCCTGCCCCGTCGCGGAGTCACCGTGACAACCGCCGGCCGCGCAGCTTTGGAGCTTGTCGTGCAGAACCGAGTCGTCCGCCACGGTGTAGCCCGGCAGCGTGCAAGAGGGCTCGGCGACTTCAGGGTTCTCGCAATACACCAGGTTGCGCAGCCGTGGCTCCGCAGTGCCGGTGTCACCGCATGCAGCGAGAACTGAACCGAAGGTCACAAGAAGTATGAATCGCAACAAATTCGTCCGTGTGTAAGACATCTTTTCCCATCACTCCTGATAAAAAATTCCACTTAGGCACTAATCATGGCTGAAAAAATAAACTGCTCCAAAGGAAAAATTCACCCCTGCTTTCCTTTTTGATCCTCGCAGACTAGAGAAATCATGCAAGCTCGATCACCGAAATTTAAGCCTAAAAGGGTTAGATAAATAGCTGTATGATGTTGGAACACATCTGTACTTAGGCCTGCAGGGTGCTTTTCTGCATGTTACGTTGATGCTTGTGGAGATGAGATACTGGTGCATCAACGGCAATCTGAGAGGCGGACTCGTCCTCCTACTGGTCGGGGCGGCGCTCACCGTGTCCGGCTGCAAGGAAGACCCCACTCTTTTCAGTGGTTGCTCAACCCAAGACATAGGCTCGTGCCCACAATCGGAGGGGTTTGCGAACCCCTACGAAGGG
>CAYZDM010000720.1:0-1939 GCA_964476875.1 uncultured Sandaracinaceae bacterium
CGGCGGCGAGACCGAGACCCACCTGCCGATGATGGGTAGCGTAGTCATCGACGCGATTCCTGCCGAGCAGTGCAGTGAGGTGCTTCCGGCGTCCCCACTCTTGGACCAGCGCGTGGTCTCTCGTCCGCAGGGGATCGGCTGTGACGTGGGTTCCGTCGAGGTGGTCCCGGCGCCGTAGCGCCGAAGTTACATCGGCCTCCGAATTGCGTGGAACACCCTATGAAGGAGCGACCTCACCCACGTTGGCGCGTTTGCGCTGGCCGCCGGGTTAGGGAGCGTATGGCAAACACGCCCAGTCGTCGCCTAGTGGTCAACCACGGTGCGGTTTCTGTACCACGCTCGTCTTGCTAGTCTGGAAGCGTGTTGTTCAGCTACGCAGTGGCGAAGTTCTTGGCCTATTGGGCTTGGTCTGCCTACGGCGTGGCGCAAAGCACTCCTGACTCAAGCCCCTCTGGGCGTGCGATCCGGGGCGCCCAGTTCGGACTTCTTCGTTGGGTCATCGGGCTGCTCTTTGGAATCGGGGTCTTCCTGGCGTCTATTTTTGCGGGTCAGCTTCTCCCCAATGGGCTTGTCCAACTGGCGTTCGAAAACATCTGGCTTACCTACCTGGTGGTCTACATTCCCATCCGATACATCGAGTGGGGAATCATCGCGACGTTCTTGGCGAGTGATGCGTTCCCGTTGCGCTCTCGCAAAGCGCACATCTGGATCTTGGGCGGAATCGCGATTTCGATCCTCGTCGACCTAGTCCACCCAGACATGATCGAACAGGGACGCTTCTGCGTCGGTCGATGCCTTTGCTAGTGGGCATACCTGGTGCGGTGTGGCTGATGGCGGCATGGGTCCTTGCCGGCTGCTCGACACATCCGCCCACAAGCGCCGCCGGCACCCGAACGACCGAACCCGATGTGGAGGCAAGGCCGCCCGCGCCGGAAACGCCAGAACCCCCGGACACACCGGAGCTTCTGGTCAAGGCGCCCGAGCCCGACGCGGCTCCGACGCCACCGCTCGAAAGCGTCCACGACTGCCCACCTGACCCAGTGATGCCGACTGCCTCCAACGCCAACTGGCCCGACCACATCCCGGAGCACGAGCGCCCCTTCCTAGCGCAGCAGATGCGCTCGGCACTGTGGCAGTACAAAGACGAGCGATGCCCGTGCGGATTCACCGCGTCCTGGAGGAACCGGGAAGGCGGGGAAGTGAAGCGCGCGCCGCCAACGCCGTGGGTCGGAACCGACGTTGGGATTCGATCGTTGATGCCGGACCTTCGGATCGATCAAGCGAGCCCGCTCCGCCTCAAAGCAATGGTCCTAAATGAGCCGATCCGGTGGTTCTCGGATCTCGACGGAGAGATCGGGCGCAGATCGGAGCTGCTCATCCCCGGAAAGTGTCTGACCGCGGGCACACACCGAATCGAAGCGCGGCAGACGCGCGACGGTGAAATCGTCGCGCTTGGGAGCGTCGAGGTGCTCGTGCAGACGGTGCTCGAACGCTTAAAGGAGAACGGGAGCACCCCGAACGTGGTGGTCCTGCAGAAAGACGACTGGGAGATGGTGGGGAAGAACCTGTTTGTGGACGTGTACGTCGCGAACCGAGGCGGGGGCGCCGCCAAAGAGGTGAGGCGCACGCTTTCCGGGATCGGGCTGGCTGCGGGGGAGGGTGAGGGCTGGACCTGCGAGTGGAATCGGCTCGCCGACGATTCTGTCGAGGACTGCGCCGGCGCGAGGGACGCCCCGCCCATTGGCCACGTGGATCCCCAGGGCTGCTCCACAATCCCAGAACCCACGCCGACGCGAGAGCTCCAGTGCCGATACGGGCGCATCCCAGGCGGGAAAGACTCGTTCACGCTACGGCTCGAGGCGCAGCGATCCGACGACGCGCGCGGCTCGTTCATTTACGTGGGCGGGAAGGTCGAGACGGCCGGCGAGATCAAGGACTA
>CAYZDM010000721.1:0-1935 GCA_964476875.1 uncultured Sandaracinaceae bacterium
TGGTACGGGCACAACGCGGTCGCGTTCTTTCTGACCACGCCGATTCTCGGCATCATGTACTACTTCCTGCCGAAGGCAGCAGAGCGGCCCGTCTTCTCCTACCGCCTGTCCATCGTCCACTTCTGGGGCCTGGTATTCCTCTACATTTGGGCTGGCCCCCACCATTTGCTCTACACCGCACTGCCCGACTGGGCGCAGAGCCTCGGCATGGTCTTCAGCTTGATGCTCTGGGCGCCAAGCTGGGGTGGCATGTTGAACGGCCTACTCACCCTCCGAGGCGCGTGGGACAAGCTACGCACCGACCCCGTCCTGAAGTTCTTTGCCGCCGGCGTGACCTTCTACGGCATGGCCACCTTCGAGGGTCCGCTTCTCAGCATCAAGAGCGTCAGCGGCCTCGCCCACTACACAGACTGGATCATCGGTCACGTCCACGCAGGCGGCTTGGGTTGGAACGGTCTCATGGCTGCCGGCATGTTCTATTGGCTGGTTCCACGTCTCTACGGCACCAAGCTGCACTCGCGCGCGGCCGCCAACTTCCACTTTTGGATCGCGACCGTCGGGATTCTTCTGTACGTGATTTCGATGTGGGTTGCCGGCATCACGCAGGGCTTGATGTGGCGCGCGGTCGGCGAAACCGGCGGGCTTCTCTACCCCAACTTCGTCGAGACCCTCCTTGCCATCAAACCGATGTACTGGGCGCGTCTCACGGGTGGCCTCCTCTACTTCGGTGGCATCCTGCTGATGGCCTGGAACCTCATCAAGACCGCCAAGAGCGGGGCCCCGGTGGACGGGGAGATCGAGGTCGCGGTCGTGACCGAGCCCCGGGAGCGCGACATTCCCTGGCCGAGGCTTCTCTTCGGTCAGCCGGTGATGGCGGCTATCGTCGTGATGTCGCTCCTCTTCGCGATGGCGCTGTTCGACGGCTTCATGAGCACCGTGCTTGCCCTCGCCGCCGTCATGTGGGGCGTCGCAGCAATTGCTGTCTCGCTGCGCAACCGCGACGAGGAGAAGGTGTCGTGGCACCACGCGCTCGAAGGACGTGCAGGCGTGTTCACGGTGCTGGTGGTCATCGGGGTATTGGTCGGCGGCGTCGCCGAGATCATTCCGATGGTCATCTCGGTTCCGGAAACGATTCGCACTACCAAGAACGTTCCGTACAGCCCACTCGAACTCGAGGGTCGCGACGTCTTCCTTCGAGAGGGCTGCTACACCTGCCATTCGCAGATGATTCGGCCGTTCACATGGGAAACGGCGCGCTACGGCGAAGTCTCGGTGATGGATGACTCGATCTTCGACCATCCGTTCCAGTGGGGTTCTCGCCGCATCGGTCCGGATCTGGCACGAGTCGGCCGGAAGTACGCCGACGTGTGGCACTACAAGCACATGATCGACCCGCGCGAAATCTCGCCGGGCTCGAACATGCCGCCCTACCCGCACCTCGCCACGGAAACGATCGACTTCGCAAGAACGCCAGTGAAGCTCCGAGCCATGCGAAACATCGGCGTTCCCTATAAAGCCGAGCAGATTCAGACTGCTGAGGAGAACGCGCGCGTGGCCGCGGCCGCCATCGCCGCGGGGCTGGCCGACAGCGCCGGAATCAGCGTCTGTGACGAACCCACTGATGACTGCCAACTCGTGGTCAACAGCCGAATGGTGGCGTTGATCGCGTATCTGCAACGACTGGGAACAGTCCCCGAGGGCGACCCGCTCGCAACCGTCAACGAGGAGGCCGCGCCATGAGACGATTTGCTTCCGAGTTCTTCGAACAAAGCCCAGTGCTGCTCTTCCCGGTCATCGCGCTGGTGCTGTTCTTCATCGTGTTCTTAGTCGTGGTCATTCGCGTGATGCGAATGAAGGCATCCGAGGCGGACCAGTACGCGCACATTCCGCTCGAAGAGGAGTCGGAGGTACCCCATGAGTGAGCCGAAGCGAACC
>CAYZDM010000722.1:0-1928 GCA_964476875.1 uncultured Sandaracinaceae bacterium
CGGAGAACTCGGTCATCGGTGCAAAGAAGCTGGAACAGGACATGGTTCATAGCGGCGGCGCCGGGTTCCCGAACATCACGTATGAATGGTGGAACAAGGGGAAGGGTGAACTCGACTGGGCGATCTCTGCAGACCTCGCCTACGGCGACTGGGGCGCTGCCGTCACTCCGTTAGACGCGATCAAGATCGGCTTGGGCCTGAACGGTATCCTTCGTTTGCACATCCTCACGAAGAAGAAGGCGAAGGTCACTAACGACTTTGCCCTCATCTTCAAGCCAGGCATCCTGATCGGAACCGGCACGTTCACCGGCTTCACCTTTGGCATCAAGGGCGAAATCGGAGCACCGTTCTCGATCGACATCCATGACCGGGTGACCCTGGTGACCGGTGCCTTCCTCCCGATCGAGGGCTTCATCGTCAATGGGAGCAATACGAATTTTGGCCTCCTGCCGATCCTCATTCGCCTGGGCGTCGAAATCGATGCGACCGAACGACTGGCGCCTTGGTTCTACTTTGACCTAGGCCCTGGGATTAGGTTTGGAAAGGCCGCATCGGGCGCAGGCTTCGCCTTTCGTCTTGCTGCCGGCACGGCGTTCTGGGGAGTCCTGGGCAAGAACAAGAACAAATCTGATTCAGCTGCGACCGCAGCGGCCAAATAGCGCAAGGCTCGACTCGTCGAGCAAGTCAAGGGGATCGTCCAGCGCAAGCGGGCGGTCCTTTTGTCGTTATGCCCTGGTTCGTCTCAGCGGGCGCGGTGGCGAAAAGACGTTTCTGACCCTAGACCCGACTTAGGGCTGATGGACGCGCAGACCCAGTGCGTGCATGATAGGACCCTTCGAAAAGGAGCGAGTAGTGGCAGACAAAGAAACCACGAGCTTCATGCGATCCCTCTGTATGGGCCGCATCGAGCAAGACGTCATCTTCCCCTTCCCCACCGTGTCAGACGCCCAAAAAGAGACCCTGGGCGACATCTCCGGCGCGCTCGAAGGCTTGCTGGGCACGCGCGCGGAGGACTTCAGAAAGTGGGATGTGGCGGGTGAGCTGCCCGAGGATTTCATCGACGAGTTGAAGGAGTTCGGCATGTTCGGGCTCGTCATCCCCGAGGAGCACGGCGGCATGGGGCTCGGCAACATGGCCTACTCACGCACCTTGCAGGAGGTCGCGAAGTACGATGCCTCCATCGCCGTGACCATCGGGGCCCACAGCTCGATCGGCATGCGTGGACTTCTGTTGTTCGGCACCGAAGATCAGAACAACCGCTACATGGACAAGCTAGCGAGCGGCGACATGATCGCTGCGTACTGCCTGACCGAGCCCGGCGCGGGTTCTGACGCGGCTGCCGTCACGACGACTGCGACTCGAGACGGTGACGACTGGATCATCAACGGCAACAAGCTCTGGATTACGAACGGCGGTATTGCCGATTTCTTCACCGTGTTCGCCAAGACCCCCGAAGAAGGCGGTCGCGGCAAGATGACTGGGTTCATCGTCACCAGGGACATGGAAGGGGTCAGCATCGGCCCCCACGAAGACAAGATGGGCCTGCGCTCGAGCTCGACGACCACCGTCCATTTCGACAACGTGAGGGTCCCCAACAACAACGTCCTCGGTCAGGTGGGCCAGGGCTTCAAGGTCGCGATGGCGATCCTCAACAGCGGCCGCACAGGCCTCGGCGGCGGCTCCGTGGGCGCAATGAAGAACCTCATCGCCATGTCGACGAAGCAGGCAAACGAGCGCAAAACGTTCGGTTCCGCTATTTCGAGCTACGGACTGATCAAGAAGAAGGTCGCGCGGATGGTGGTCGACTGTTACACGGCCGAGGCTGCGGTGACGATGGTCGGCGGGCTCATCGACGCGGGGTACCAGGAGTACCAGGTCGAGGCTGCCATCTCGAAGGTCTACGCCACGGAGCGTCTTTGGAACGCGGC
>CAYZDM010000723.1:0-1923 GCA_964476875.1 uncultured Sandaracinaceae bacterium
CACCCTGTGGCCTTCACCGATCTGACGACCTAGTTCTTCTGCCATGGCGACAGACCGGTGCCGGCCGCCAGTGCATCCGAGAGCGATCGTGAGGTATGCCTTCCCCTCGGAGGTGTACTTGGGAAGCATGTAGTCGAGCAGAGGTCGCAGATGTCGAAGCAGATCCTGCGTCTCCGGCGCTTCCAACACGTACGCCGAGACCTCCGGTTCCATGCCGGTCTTGGATCGCAACTCAGGAACGAAGTGTGGGTTGGGTAAGAAGCGAAGATCGAACACCAAATCGGCGTGCACCGGGACGCCGTACTTGAAACCAAACGAAACCAACCGGACGACCATCGAGGGCCGTTCCGGGTCCCGACCGATGTACTCCACGAGCTGATGCCGGAGGTCGTGGACACTGAAGCCGGTGGTGTCGACTATGAGGTCGGCGCGGGCGCGAAGGCCCGCCAACCGCTCTCGCTCACCGGCGATCGCTCCGTGCAAGTCTCCAGTCCGCGCCAAGGCATGGGGCCGCCGAGTCTCGCTGAATCGTCGGACGAGCACGTCGTCCGCGCAGTCGAGGAAGATGACTTGCACGGGGTGCCCAGCACGTTCGAGTTCCGCAATCGTTTCTTCGGCCCCGCTCAGAAACGCGCCGGTGCGAACGTCAATTCCCAAGCCAACCCTGTCGAGCTTGCCTTCGCTGCCGACGAGCCGGAGGAGCGCGGGCGCCAAGCCAGGCGGGAGGTTGTCGACGCAGAAGAAGCCTGCGTCTTCGAGGACACGAAGGGCGCTGCTCCTCCCGGCCCCTGACAAGCCGGTGATCACGATGACTTGCGGAGACTCGCTCATTCTGACCCCGAACCCGGCTCTTCCATGTCACCCATCAACGTGCTGATGAACTTCTGCGCGCCGTGATGCCCGGCCGCTTTGAGAATGTGGTTTCGAGCCGCGACCTCGAGGATGACCGCCATATTTCGGCCGGGTCGAACCGGTATTCGCAACATGGGGATTGGAACACCCAATATCTCCAGAGTCGAGTCATCGAGACCAAGTCGGTCGAACTGCTCATCATCGCTCCAGGGGCAAATTTCGACGATGAGTTGAACCGTCTTCTCGGATCGAATCGCGTTCGCCCCAAACAAATCGCGAACGTTGATGATTCCGATGCCACGCACCTCTAAGTGATTTCGGAGCAAGCTCGGCGCTCGACCCAAGACCTGCTCGGAGGGGAGCAACGACAGGATCACTTGGTCATCGGCTACAAACCGATGACCGCGCTCGACCAGGAAAAGCGCACATTCGCTCTTGCCGATAGCGCTAGGACCGAGCAGCAGGGTGCCGACGCCGTGTACGTCCATCAAGACTCCGTGACGGGTTTCCGACGGCGCAAGGATGCCGTCGAGCACGTGATGAATAGCCTGAATGGCCCTGCTCGAACGCGGCTCGGCAATCGCGAGGGGCGTGGATGTCTCCTGCGCGGCTTCGACCAGCGCCGCCGGCGGGTCGACGCCCCGTGTGACGACGACCAGTGACAGCCCGAGACCAAGCAACACGTTCACGCGATTGCGTTGCTCTTCGGGAGAGAACTCTTCGAGAAAGGTGAGCTCGGTCTCGCCGAGGATCTGCACCCGAGTCGGTACCACGCCGTGGGTGTGCCCGGCCAAGGCAAGCCCCGGCTTCTGCACACGTGGATGGTCGATGGAACGTTCCCGACCATGTTCGCCGCCGACCAATCTGAGAATGGCCTTCAGGCGCGGTTCGGCGAGCAGGTGCGCTACGCTGATTCCGCGGTCGACGCGCATGCTGGCGCGGTCGCCGAGCTGCGAAGGTGAAGACTGCGTCACCGGCGCATCATACGCGAGTGGCGCGCACCTGTCTGCCCATCAAGGGTCGACGAGTACACGGTACGCTGCGAGGTCGTCCGCCGCCTTGAGCAGCGCG
>CAYZDM010000724.1:0-1918 GCA_964476875.1 uncultured Sandaracinaceae bacterium
CTTGTAGCGGCGATTGATGTGCAAGAGCACCGGCGTGAGCGACTCGAGGGCGATCGCGTTCTTGAGCACACCCGCGTCGATGCCGCGAAGGCCCAAGTCGGCGATGAGGGCGATCACAGTGGCGCGCGCCTCTTTATCGTCGCCGCACACGAGAACATCGCAGTCGAACGTGTGGGCAGGGTCGCTGAGATGCTCCGAACTGATGTGGTGAAGGCCAGCGACGAGACGTGCGCCATCGTGGAGCAACGCGCGTGCTTCCAAAGCCGCCGCCTGCCCTTCGGGAAGGTTTACGGAACGGACCTTGGGCGGCTTGATCGGGACGGTGATGTCGACAACCACTTTGTCGCCGACGGCGTCCTTGATCGATTCGAGGGTCGGTCGATGGGCGCTGTACGGGACCGTCACGACGATGAGCTCAGCGTGATTGCACGCGGCCACGTTGTCCCCGCCTTGTAGCGTGACCCCGAACTCTTCGGAAAACTCGGTCGCCTTGGTGACGCCCTTTTCAGCTTGGCGAGAGCCGATGAACACATCATGGCCGGCCTTGGCCCAGCGAACGCCCAGTCCACGCCCTTCACGCCCAGTGCCACCTACGATTCCAATTTTCATTCTTCCCTCACGAGTTGAGCTCGGCCACGAACCGGAGCGTATCCATGTCCTGTGTTCCGACCATCATGGTACCGACCGGCGACTCCTTCCACCGCTGAAAGCGGTCGCGGATACGATCTTTGGAGCCGATGAGGTACAGAGCGTCGACCATCTCGTCTGGTACGGCGGCGACGGCTTCGTTGCGCTTGCCGTCGAGGAAGAGCGCTTGAATCTTCTCGCACGACTCCTCGAAGCCGACACGACTCAAGTAGTTCTTGTAGAAGTTCTTGCTCTTCGAGCCCATGCCCCCGATGTAGAGCGCGAGCTGCATCTTGCAAGGCATCATCGCTTGCTCAGGCTCGCCGATGATGACGACGACGGTGGGGGCGATGTCGAAATTCTCGACGCCCTTGCCGTTACCGGCCTTCGCGAATCCAGGGTCGAAGTTCTTCATCAACACGTCGGAACGTTCTGGGTTCATGCAGGTGAGCAAACAGCCATCGGCGATCTCGGCCGACATCTCCTGGGACTTGGGCGCCATCGATCCGGTGTAGACCGGAATGTCCGGGCGTCCGCGCACCATGCTGCGAAGGGGCTTGCCCTGACCGGTGGAGCCCTCGCCGCGATAGGGGATCTGATAGCGCACACCGTCGAACTCGAGCGGGGCTTCGCGCGCGAAGATCTTCTTCACGATGGTGACGTACTCGCGAAGCCAGGTGAGTGTCTTGGTGAACGGAACGCCGTGCCAGCCCTCGACCACCTGCGGACCCGAAGTGCCTAGACCCATGATGAACCGGCCATTAGAAAGCGTGTCCATCGTAATCGCTGTCATCGCGGCATTCGCCGGAGACCTCCCGGGAAGCTGCATGATCGCCGTGCCCAACTTGATCGTCGACGTCTGTGGTCCAACCCAGGCGAGCGGTGTCACCGCATCGTTGCCCCACGACTCGGCCGTCCAAATCGAGTCGTACCCCAGCCGCTCGACCTCCCCGATCTTCTCCATGTCCACGAGGCCCTGAACCGTCGTGTTCAACTGCGGCCCCGCGTATCCAAGCGACAATCCGAGCTTCATCCAGCCACTCCAAGAAAAAAGGGACACTCCCCTTTTTTGAAAAGGTTAACCCTTGAAAAAAGGGGACTGTCCCCTTTTCGAAGGTGGGTGACCCTATCAGGAAGGGGAACGTGTTTCAATTTGAGGCGGGGGGCGTCAAGCTGCGGTATGAGGAAGCCGAATGAGCGAGCGAGTTGAGTCTTTTGAGGAGTTCTGGCCGTACTACGTGGGGGCACACCGCACGCGCGGTTGCCGGGCGCTTCATTACTTCGGGACCAG
>CAYZDM010000725.1:0-1912 GCA_964476875.1 uncultured Sandaracinaceae bacterium
ATATATTTTCGTCGGAGCCATTTCGGCAGGCCTGATGTTCGCCCTGCTTTGGCAGCTTCCCGAAGGGCGAAGCGAGAGTTTCTATTTCTGGACCTTTCTCGCCATCTCCGTGATTTTCTACTTGGCGTACACGATTTTTGCCACGCCCTGGGTCGCGCTCGGGTTCGAGCTGACGCCCGACTATCACGAACGTACCCGGCTGATGGGTGTGCAGAACTTCTTCAGCCAGCTCGCCTACGTGATCTCTCCTTGGTTTCTGCTCTTCATGCAGTACGAGCCGTTCTTCGACGACATGGTGACCGGGGCCGCGGCGCTGGCCATCCTGATCGGCTTGCTGACGGCCTGCGTCGGGATCTTGCCGGCGCTCTTCTTGAAGGAACCCTACCGCGCCGACGCCGTGGCCCACCTCTACGAGGCCGACAGAACCGACAGACAGAAACGGAAGACCGAAAAAAGCCCCATCGTCGCGAGCATGCTCGACTTCTTTAAGGGCTTCGCCGCGACTCTCCGCTTCCGACCGTTCTTGAAGCTTTGCGCCGCGACCTTCCTGGTGTTCAACGGGTTCATGTTGATCTCCTCATTTCAGTTCTACGTCATCATTTACTACGTCTTTGGCGGCGATAAGGTCTTAGGCGCGGAGTACGTCGGTTACTCAGGCACCCTTTCGGCGGCCGGTACGTTCTTCGTCATCGTGTTGGTAACCTGGCTCGCCACCAAAATCGGCAAGCGTCGCGCGTTCTACGTGGCGACCGGGGTCTCCATCGTTGGCTACGGTCTGAAGTGGTTTTGCTACGATCCTGAGGCTCCGTTGCTTCTGCTTCTGCCCGCACCCTTGATGGCGTTTGGCCTCGGCGGGCTCTTCACGCTGATGGGGTCGATGGTCGCCGACGTCGTCGACCTGGATGAGCTCGAAACGAACGAACGTCGAGAAGGTATGTTTGGGTCCATTTACTGGTGGGTGGTCAAGCTCGGAATGGCCGCGGCCCTTGCTGGCGGCGGTTTGCTTCTCGAGGCAACCGGCTTCGACGTAGAGCTCGAGGGAGCCCAAACCGACACGACAATCCTGTTGATGCGTTTGTTCGATATCCTCGTGCCGATGGTCACTTCGGCCCTCGCCATTTGGATCGTCGCCTCCTACGAGATCACCGAGGAAAAGGCACACGAGGTTCGAGCAGAGCTCGAGCGACGTCGCGGCTCGATTTCAACCAGCGAGGTCGAGCGCGCATCGACTTACCCGTGAAACTCACAGAAAGAGCCATTCGATGAAACCAGCAGATGGACTTGCCGCTCTCGCGATTACCGTTGCCGGATGCTCCTCGGTGTCCAGCAAGGTACAGTCGGGGGCTGACGCGGAACCAGGGCAGCAGTCGCCAAACGCTCTCGTCGCTGGAGAAGTCATGGCGGTTGCGTACTCGGGGTTTCGGGAGGGCCAATATCCGGATCGGGGCGGCGGCGCCGCAAATCCAAGCGCCGATGAAATCCTCGAAGACCTCAAGATCCTCGTCGCGCACAATTTCAATCTAATCCGCCTCTACGACTCCGGTGAGAACTCCTCGCTCACGCTCGAGTTGATCAGGAAGCACCGACTTCCAATCAAGGTGCTGTTGGGAGTGTGGCTCGAGGCCGAGATCAGCAATCACGAAGGCTGTCCATGGCTGCATGAACCGATCCCCGAAGCGAAACTTGCAGAGAACACCTGGAGGAACGCGGCGGAGCTTCAGCGCGGAATCAAGCTCTCGCAGGAGTTCGAAGACGTCGTGGTCGCCGTCAATGTGGGCAATGAAGCGCTCGTCGATTGGAACGATCACATGGTGCCAGTGAAGAAGGTAATCGCCTACGTTCGGCTCGTGAAGGCCGCCATCGATCAGCCTGTCACCGTCGCGGAAAACTACGCATGGTGGATACGAGACGG
>CAYZDM010000726.1:0-1906 GCA_964476875.1 uncultured Sandaracinaceae bacterium
CACGAAGACGTTCTCCTCGCCGTTGTCCAACGCCTCGATGACGAACACTTCCCCGGAGTGGTGAGTCGCGCTGAGGTGAATCGTGATCCGGTCGAACAAAGGACTGCCGAGCCGGTACTCGGCGAGGCCCGGCGTAACCGGGTAGAACCCCATCGCGGAGAATACGAACCACGCGCTCAAAGCGCCAACGTCATCATTACCCGGTAGGCCATCCGGCTCGGTCCCGAAGTACCGATCCATGGCGGATCGGACCTCTCTTTGCGTGCGGTGCGCTTCGCCGTCGACGAACGTGAACAGGTACGGGTAGCCCATGTCGGGCTCGTTCCACATCACGAACCGCTCGGTGTCGAACACCCACTGCAGCCGCTCTACGAACGTCGACTCGCCGTGGAGCGCGATCAATCCGGCCATGTCGTGGGGTGCGAAGAAGGCGTAGTGCCAGGCGGTCCCCTCGACGTAACCGGGACCACCGACGCGCAAGGGGAACGAGCCCTCAATCGCATCGGGGTCGAAGGGATCGAGGAACGAACCATCGCGATTCTTCGGTCGCAGGGTTCCCGTCTCGGAATCATAGAAGCCGGCGTAGGACGACGCGCGTTGAAGAAGCGCGTCGACCTCCTCATCCCTGCCTAGTGCGCCAGCGAGGGTGGCAAGGGACGCATCGCTGAGCGCGTACTCGAGAGTGGTCGACACCGGACCCCATACCGTATCGGCCTTGTCCATGGAGATGAACCCGAGGTCGAGATACTCGTCGCTCCCGGGTCGATGCGACGAGCTGTCGGCCGCGGTGCGCAGGACGTCGTAGAAACCATCGGCGTCGAAATCGGTGAGCCCCTTTGAATACGAATCGGCGACGACGATCGCGGCCGGATCGCCGACCATCATCTGTACCTCCTCGCCGATCAGTTCCCATTTAGGCGGTGCTCCTGCTCCCAGAGCCATGTCCTGCATCGATCGCAGAATCCCCAATTGAGTGTCGGGATAGACGAGGGTCAACAGAGGATGCAGCGTGCGATACGTATCCCAGAGAGACAGCACGGTGTACCTGGCTTCTTCACCCGCTTGCCCAATCTCGTCCGTGCCGAACTTCGGATACCTGCCGCTGACATCCTGCACGATGCTGGGGTGGATCAACGCGTGATAGAGCGCGGTGTAGAATCGAACTCGATCGGTGTCGCTCCCACCACCTACCTCGATGCGGCCGAGGCTGTGCTGCCAAGTCACCGCCGCCGCATCACGAGCATCGTCGAAGGCTAGCTGCTCGGCGTTGAGGTTCGCGCGGGCGTCCTCGATGCTGACCCACGAGAGTCCGACCCACATCGTGACTGGTTGGGCCGGTGCCTCTTCATAGCGCCACCGCGCCATCCCCTTTGCGGCCTCCTCATCGGCGTCGGCAAGCGACGCATCGTCGGCGGGTTGATCGAGTCGCGCGACGAAGTAGAGACGGCCGCCTTTGGAACCGGCGCAGAACTGTCCGAAGGCCGCAGAACCGGCGATCTCATCCACGCCGAACGCCTCGGGAAAGTCGGCTTGGTCTCGTACCCAGCTCACCCCGCGAGCTGGGTCAACGACGATGTTGGCCGGCTGTCCTGCCGGAAACCAGAAGCGAAAGAGTCCGGTGCGCGGGGTCGCGGTCATCTCGATGATCAACCCGCGGTCAAGCTCCACGGCGTAGTAGCCGGCATGAGCGACTTCGTTGCGATACGGGGACGCGTAGTCATTCGAGGTCACCGGTGGCTCCCCGACTGTGGCGGCGACGACCGGCAGTCCCAAATCTGGGCAACCGACACCGCTCATGTGCGTCAGGCCGAAGCCGCGGAGTGTCGGGTCGCCGTGCCGGTAGCCAGAGTTGACGAACTCGCCCTGCACGGCGTCGGCCGCGGTGGTGAGGGACGTATGAGGACTG
>CAYZDM010000727.1:0-1906 GCA_964476875.1 uncultured Sandaracinaceae bacterium
TCGCCCCAACCCCCCACACCACCGCCCGCCACCCCACAAAAGGGGACAGTCCCCTTTTTGTCGGGGTTAATTCTCGTGCGAGACATCGTCGCCCACGGGCTCTATTGTTGCCTCCGCATGAAGACCAAGATCGCACTCCTGACCGTCCTGCTACTTCTCGCCGCCTTTGCCTGGACCTTCGTCAAGCGCCCCTTGGCAGTCCCAAAGACGATGGGACCCGTACTTCCCCAGGCGGCACAGGTCGACGGCATCTCGTTTTCGGTGATTCGCTCGGCCGAAATGGAGAGCCAGCACGGTTTCAGTGTCCGAGGTGGTTCCCTCAGCCAGCCTCTAGTCACAGGCCTCGTCGCGTTCATGGTTGCCCACCCCCAAGGCCGTCTGTTGATCGACGCCGGGGTAGGGCGCGACGTGATGGATCACATCAACACGACGCCCCTGCTCATGCGCTTGCTGACCACCATCTCCGTGGAACAACCGACGATCGAGGCACTCGCCTCGCAGGGGATCGAGCCGAAGGATTTGCGAGGAGTCGTTCTAACCCACTCGCACTGGGACCACGTTAGTGGTCTGGCTGATCTTCGCGAGGTCCCGGTCTGGATCACCCCGGAGGAACTCGCGCACGCGCGCTCGGACGATGAGGGTGGCAAGCTGTATCGTCAGCTCGAAGCGGAGAGCCCTTTCCAATTGAAAGAGCTCACGTTTTCCGGTGCCGCATACGGACCGTTCCCCGCGAGTCACGACTTCTTCGGAGACGGCAGCGTCGTGTTGGTGCCGATGCCCGGACACACCCCAGGTTCGGTCGGGGTCTTCGTAAACCTGGCATCGGGCAAGCGGCTACTGATCATTGGCGACACTTCATGGACGAAAGAAGGAGTCGATTGGCCTGCCGAGAAGCCCTGGATCGCGCGTCGCAAGGTCGACTTCGATGCGGCTCGTGTGCGCGAGCAGTTGGTGCTGTTGCATCAACTACAGCGAGCGAACCCGGACCTGATTGTCGTGCCGGCGCATGATGCGCGGGTACACGATGTAGTCGCGAAGCTCTGACGGCGCAGTCTACTCGCCACACGCGACTCGGTCGCCGGTGGAGTCGACCCGGGTCGACGGATCCGACTTACTTCTTGAAGAACTTGCCGAATAGGCTCGTGCGCTTCCCATCACCGCGGGCCGGTGGGGGGGCACTGCTTCGGCCTCTTTGTGTTCGCATGTTGCCAACACGAACCTCGCGAAGCGCCTCGAGATTTTTCGGATCGAGTTTCGCGACCTTCTTGAAATGCTTCAGGGCCTTGTCGTAGTCACCTTGTCTCTTCAAGAAATGCGCCCTCACGAAATGTCCCTGGACGTGGTCCGGATTGATCGAGAACGCCTTGCGAAGCAGGTTGCGAATCTCGTCGGCGACCTCTTCGGTTTCGACACCATCCCGCAGCAGAAGGATCCAAGCCTTCATCGCCGGGTAGTCGGCTTCCTTGCGAACCACGGCCATGGCCGATTCACAGATCGCTAGCGCGTCGTCGTAGCGTCGCCTCTTCACCAACACGTCGACCTTCTGGAAGTTGATCGCCGCTTCCACCATCACGTTGAGCTTGCGCTCGGATTCGGGAGTTCCCCCTCCCTGCATCACGGTCTTCTGGTAGTCGATCCGCTTCTTCGTGTCGCTCAGCGTGTCGTTGGCCACCGTAAATAGGTGAAAAATCTCTTCGACCCACGGCCGCAGCTCCGAAAGCTCGGGCGGCAAGCGGTCGGGGTGCCACTGCTTCGCCAGCTTCATGTACTTCTTGCTGGTCGCGTTGGCGTCGGCCGATTCCTTAACCCCGAGCATCTCGAAGTAGTTCTGCCGGTCCATCATGCCAATGACCCGCCCGGCCTCTTCCCAGCGTTCTTTGTGTTCGGCCGTGAGTTCTGGGGGCGG
>CAYZDM010000728.1:0-1900 GCA_964476875.1 uncultured Sandaracinaceae bacterium
TGTCGACGCTCCACACCAACGACGCGCCGAGTACGGTGACTCGTCTGCTCAACATGGGCGTCGAGCCATTCCTCGTGACTGCATCGGTCAACTTGGTGTTGGCCCAGCGGCTAGCGCGCCAGATTTGCCAGGAGTGCAAGGTGCAGGTGCCGACCGACGAGCAGGCACTCCTCGACGTGGGTTTCAAGGAGGACGCCATTCCTGACGCCGTCGCGTTCCGCGGCACGGGTTGCAGGGTCTGCAACGACACTGGCTACAAGGGCCGCATCGCGTTGTACGAAGTCATGCCGTTCAAGGACCGCCTGCGGGAGATCGTGCTTCAGGGCGGATCGACCGCCGAGGTGAAGGACGAAATGATTCGCGATGGTGTCTCGACATTGCGGATGGCCGGCCTCAACAAGGTGCTCCAGGGCGTGACGACGATCGACGAGATTGTCCGCGTCACCGCAGCCGACTCTTGAGCCGAACCGTGCGCCCTGATTTACGACCGCTTTGTCAACCACAGACCGGGGTTCCGCTGCACTGCCACGATCGTTGATAGGGGCATAGGTCACCTTGGAATTGGTGGATTCCTAGGGTCTTGAGCGCCGAAGCTCGAAAGTGTCTGACATCCTGTGGCACTACATGGCACGTCACTGATTGTCATGTGACGGTTCCGGTGGTAGATCCGATCGCATGCGCATCAGCAACAGTTTCTCCGAAGGCGAGATTCAAGTTCTCGAATTCATTCTGCAGACCCTCTTGCGCGGCGGCACCCCTTCGATGGCCACCCGCAACAAAGACTTTGCGGCGGTCTACCGCAAGGTGATGACCATGAAGAAGCGTGTCGAAGAGAAGAAATCTCACGCAAAGATTTCCTCTTCGGTGGGCACTGTCGCCGCAGCCGAGGACGACGATCTTCAACGCAAGGCTGGCTGACCGGGTTGACTGGTTTGGGCCCGTCACGTAAGCGCGGACCGGTATGATGAGCCAGCTGATCGTCCTTCGGGGCGGCCGTGTTCTCGACCCGTCTCAAGGGCTCGACGAAACCGCCGACGTTGTGATCGAAGCTGGGCGTATCAAAGCGGTGGGGCGCGACGCGGGCGCTCCCTATCGTGCCGGGGAAGGCGTACACGTCGTCGACGCGTCGGGGCATTGGGTTTGCCCGGGCTTCGTCGATCTCCATGTCCATCTTCGCGAGCCGGGCCAGGAGTACAAAGAGGACATCGCCTCCGGTTTGAACGCTGCCGCTGCCGGTGGGTTCACCGCGGTGTGCCCCATGCCCAACACCAAGCCCACCAACGACAACCGCGCGATCACCGAGATGATCATGGCGCGGGCCGCGGAGCACGGCGGGACTCGGTTGTTGCCGTTCGGTGCTGTCACCATGGGGCAAAGAGGCGCTGAGCTGACCGAGATGGCCGACCTGCGAGATGCGGGCGCGATCGGTGTCAGTGACGACGGGCTATGCGTCATGAATGCGTCGGTGATGCGTCACGCGATGGAGTATGCGCGAACGTTCGATCTGTTGGTGAGCCAGCACTGCGAAGACCATCACCTGACCGAAGGCGCGCAGATGCACGAGGGAGCCAACTCCACTCGCCTCGGGTTGCGTGGGTGGCCGCGCGCCGCAGAGGACATCATCGTCGCCCGCGATTTGATTCTGGCGGAGACGACAGGCGCTCGATATCACGTGGCGCACATTTCGAGCCTGGGTGCCGTTCGTTTGATTCGGGAGGCGAAGTCCCGTGGTCTTCGGGTGTCCGCCGAGGTGACGCCGCATCACCTGCTGTTCACCGACGAAACGCTCCTGAGCTACGACACCTATTGCAAGGTCAACCCACCCCTTCGGGAGGAGGCGGATCGCGAGGCCCTGCGCGAGGCCCTCGCCGATGGGACAATCGACTGCATCGCGACCGAC
>CAYZDM010000729.1:0-1891 GCA_964476875.1 uncultured Sandaracinaceae bacterium
CGATTCCTACTGCGTAGCGCACCAGGTTGTTTTCGATCCCGATCGCTTCGCGCTCCTCGGTGCTCAGCTCGAAGTAGCTCATCAACGCGGGCTGTTCGATCAAGGACTCGACGCCACCCAAACTCGGGGCGATTCGAGGAATTCGGCACGCATCGATGAAACGGCTGGTGCCCTGCAGATCGGCATCGACTTCGAAGGTCACGACACCTCCGAATCCGGTCATCAGGCGCTTGGCTGTCTCATGGTTGGGATGAGACGGCAAACCTGGATACCAGATCTGTCGAACCCGGGGATGCTGTTCAAGTCGCTCGGCCATGGCCTGCGCCGAAGCGTTCTGTTGCTCGACGCGGAGTGCGAGCGTCTTGATGCCACGGTGGATCAAGTAGGCCGCATGGGGGTCGAGGCACGCGCCAAAGACGCTCCGGAGATCCCGAACAAGGGACACGAGCCCTGCTTTGCCTGCCACCACCCCGCCAAGCACGTCGTTGTGGCCGCCGAGATACTTCGTCGCGCTGTGCGCCACGATGTCGATCCCGTATTTAGCCGGCTTGAAGTTGATCGGCGTCGCAAACGTGCTGTCGATGAGTGTCTTGACTTTGTTGGCGCGACAGATCTCCACGACCTGCTCAAGGTCGGGGACGGTTTGGTACGGGTTGGTCGGCGCCTCCGCGATCAGCAGCCGGGTCTCCGGTCGGATCGCCGCTCGAAGTGCCTCGATATCCGCGGGCGGAATCAATGTGCTCGATACCCCGAAGCGATCGAGAAACGTCGTCACGAACTGCCTGGTTCGGCGATAGCAATCCGCGAAGAGGATCACGTGGGAGCCGGACTTGACTAGTGCAAGGATCGTCGTCGTCACGGCCGCCATTCCGCTAGCAAACGCTGCGGCGTCCTCGGTGCGTTCGAGGGCAGCCACTTTCTCCTCGACGAGCCGGACCGAGGGATTGCCGTAGCGGCCATACTCTTCGCGCTCTTTGTGCCCTTCGAAGTACGCGATCAGCTCGGCCGTGTCCGCAAACGAATACGTTGCCGTTTGCGTAATTGGCGCCACCAGCGCGTCGTACGGATACGTCCGCGGTTCACCACCATGAACCGCCAACGTCTTCTGGGAGATCTCTTTCTCGTCAGACACTAAGACCGGAGGGTAGGAGAGCCGATCTAGCGACGCAAGGTCCGGCGGGCTACCTCTGCGTGCAGACGCCGGTGCTGGCGTCACGCACACAGTCAAAGGCGGGGTCACCGGCACCTGGATTCGATTGCTGACCGTTAGAGACGTAGTTCCGATCGCTCGTTGAACCGGTGAACATCGGCGCAGAGCCAGCGGAGATCACGGCGGCATAGTTCTGCGCGTGAGTAAACGAGACTGCGCCGATGTCGACGACGGAGCCCGAGCGAAAATTGACGTTGCCCGAACCAGCGGACTGACCTCCGTGAGAGATCACCACCCAATCGAGGACGGAACCATCCGACCCCTGATTGAAATCGATGCCGCGCCAGAACACCGGAGATGCCGAATCCGTAGTCGTGAAGGTGATCGGGGCACTGCTCGTTCCCTGGGCGTCCAGAATGCCGTCGTTGCCCTCGCCTACTCGCAGTCTCACATCAGCGGCGAAGCGTAGTTCGGTGCCGGGCTCGATCGCGAGGACCGGAACGGGATCGAGCGGGCTCGATTGCCGCAGCTCTACGTTGCCCGCAACCGAGTACGGCACGTCGTTTGAAGGCCACACGGCACTCGTGTCGACCGCGTCGCCGACGACCCAGATTCCCTCGTGTCCAAGCGTGCCCGAGGTGTTGTTTCCGGCGAATGCATTGTCGACGCCGAAACGGCCGACGAAATTGGCATAGATTCGGAGCGCGGAGAATCGTGAGCCGACAATTGTGTTGCCGTCGC
>CAYZDM010000730.1:0-1890 GCA_964476875.1 uncultured Sandaracinaceae bacterium
AATGTTATGTCGCGTGGCTCGCGGTGAAGACAGGGCCTTTGAATTGGCTATGCTCCGGGTCGTTTCGTTGTTGAAGGTCGCCTTCGTCAGTAGCCGACGCCGCGTTGGAAGCGCTTCCATGCACGGTTCTGAACATATCTAGCTCGCACGGGTCGCTTGACTCGCCGATGAGTGGCGTGTCTGCTTCGCGGATGCAGCTGCTTGGTTTGGTGTTCGCTTGGGTCGGGTTGTCGTGTGGCCTTTCGATTGGATGCTCTGGAGGCGCCGCCGACCCGCAATGGTCTGGCCCGGAGCAGCTCGATTCCGGCTCACCGTCCTACTCCCCCGTGCTTGTCGCGGGTATTGATGGGCGGACGCTCGCGGTGTGGCGCGGCCCGAATCCGGAGCCGAATCCCCTGCGGCCGACCGGCTCCAATGGGCTCTTTGCAAGTTGGAAGACGCCGGGCGGACGATGGGGAACCAGCGCAGTGCTCGACGATTTTCGATCGCTGTTGATCTTTGCTCCGTCCGTCGCGATGGGGCCGAAAGGGGATGCAGTGGTGGTGTGGGTGCAACCGGGAGAGGACGACGAAGCGGACGAAGTGTGGGTCCGGCGATACGAACCCGGGACCTCGTGGGCGGCACCTGAACAGATCGGAGTCGGAGGGGCAGGCACTTACCAGGGTCCGCGCGTGGCCATCGGAGCGGACGGCCGCGCATTCGCCGCGTGGATGAGGCCCACCACAGACGGCGAAGAGATCGCGCTCAGCGAATGGTCGGGCGAGCGGTGGGCTCCGCGAGAGTCCTTTTCGATTGACCAGGAAGCCACCGCTTGGCTGCTGGACTTCGGTATCGATGCAAATGGATGCGTCGCGGTGGTCTGGTGGGCCGGAGGCACTTGGGTCAATCGATTCACGACGGAGGCGGGCTGGGGCTCCGCGGCGGAGTTAGTCGATGACGAGCTCGTGGGATGGCCCTCAGTCGACGTCGACGCACAGGGACGGTCTGGGCACTCTGGGCCGGGGAGAGGGAGGACGGCGCCGACAACAGTTGCGAGGGCGTAGCGCGCAATACGCCGGACGGCTGGGAGCCTCCAACGCGGTTCGACGTCGGGTGCTTCGGAGGCGTGGGCGGCGCGATTGCGGCTGATGGCGTCGGCGGCGCGGTCGCGGTGTGGGGTCAGTACTACACCAGCTCGGCCGGGGCGTTCTCCCAGGCTTTCTGGAGCCGCTACCGCGACGGCGAAGGCTGGTCGGCGCCCGAGCAGGCACCGTTGGGCGTCGGAGCCGGACCAGCGCTCTGGGGCCTGAGCGCAAGCGCCGATGGTAGTGCGGTCGCCCTCTGGTATCGGGCAGGCGAAAGCGACAACCTCTCGTACGGCAACGGCCAGTTCGCCGTGTGGGCCGCATGGCTCGACGCTGACGGACTGTGGAATGACCCCCAACGTCTGGCCGAGCTCGGACCATGGACGCGCCCGTACTTGATCGTGCCGCCCGCGGTGGTCCGCCACGCCGACGGGCGCGCAGTGGGCGCCTGGGAGAGCTGGAGCAAGTCGAGAGAGGACCTGTCAATCACCATCTCGTCCGCGGAATACCGCTAAGTTCGCCTCTCCGATCTGAAACTGGGCCACCCGGCCTAGCGCGGAATTTGGCACTCAAACGCTAGCTGCGGGGGCGCTCCATCACATGCACGGGCTCAGTCTTTCGTGAAGTACAAGTTGTCGATCAGCAGTACGTAGCCGGCCTGCCCATCGTTCGCCGTGATGATGAAGGGTGCCCGAGTCATGTTCGGGTCAAAGCCCGCATCGGTCGCATCCTGAATCGGGATTTCGAGGAACTGCCATTCGCCGTCGTTCGTGTACCCGTAATGAGTGGGATCGAGCTCTCTTAGCCCATCGGGATGACGGTGAGC
>CAYZDM010000731.1:0-1890 GCA_964476875.1 uncultured Sandaracinaceae bacterium
TCCGCTTGAGCGCAGGCCCGAGGCCCTCGGCGCCCTCACTTCGCGGCCAGGTGATGTCGATGAGCTTGCTGCGCCAGCCACGCTCGTCGATCGTCTTGAGCGCCCTGACTTCTTCATTGGTCAAGATGGGATGCGGAATACGAAGGCGGTGAGCGTGCTCCGCGGTCGTCGTGAGCAGGTTCTTCTCCGGCCCGATGTAGCACTCGACCCCCATGATCACTTCCTCGCGGATCGAGTCGATCGGTGGGTTGGTGACCTGTGCAAAGAGCTGCTTGAAGTAGTCGTACATGAGCCGTGGCTGGTCGCTGAGAACCGCGAGGGCCGCGTCGTTGCCCATCGAACCGACCGGATCGCGCTTCTGCTCGATCATCGGACGCAGCATGAACTGCATGGTCTCGGTCGTGTAACCAAACGACTGCATCCGAGGCAGAAGTGTGCCGGGATCGAAACCGCGCGCGTCGCCATCCACGTGCAGCTCAGTGAGCTTCAGTCGTTGCTCGTTCAGCCATTCGCCGTAGGGCCTCCGCGACGCAATGTCGTTCTTGAGCTCTTCATCGGGGATCATGCGCCCTTGCTCGAAGTCGATCAGGAACATGCGACCGGGCTTCAGTCGGCCTTTGTGCTTCACGGTCTCTGGTGGCACCGGAAGTACGCCAACTTCGGAGGCCATGATCACTCGGTCATCATGGGTGAGATAGTAACGGCTGGGTCGGAGGCCGTTGCGATCGAGCACCGCTCCTATGACGGTCCCGTCGGTGAAGGCAATCGATGCAGGGCCGTCCCAAGGCTCCATGAGACATGAGTGGTACTCGTAGAAGTCGCGCTTCGCCTGCGGCATGCTTTGGTGCCGTTGCCAGGCTTCGGGGATCATCATCATCGCAGCTTCCGGCATGCTGCGCCCGTTCATGTATAGGAACTCGAGCACGTTATCGAGCGTGCCCGAATCGGAAAGGCCGGGTTCCGCCACCGGGAAAAGCTTCTTCAGATCGTCGCCGAAGAGGTCGCCTTGGACGACGCCCTGCCGCGAATGCATCGCGTTCTTGTTGCCGCGAAGTGTGTTGATCTCACCGTTGTGACTGAGGCAGCGAAGCGGCTGCGCCCGCTCCCACGTTGGAAACGTGTTCGTCGCAAAACGCGAGTGCACCATCGCCAGGTGGGTCTGGTAGTCGGGGTTGGTGAGGTCGCCGTAGAACGGAAGCACCTGCTCGCAGGCGAGCATCCCCTTGTAGATGATCGTCCTGCTCGAAAGCGAGCAAGCGTACAGCATCTTTCGTTGCTTTAGACTCTCGTCGACGCGAAGTGGGCTCGCGGCGCTCTTTCGGATTGCGTAAAGCTGTCGCTCGAATGCGTCCTGGTCGAGGCCGTCGGCCGCACCCACAAAGAGCTGCTCGATGCGTGGCGCGCTCGCGAGCGCCGTTGGGCCGAGATTGGCGCCATCTGGGTCGGTCGGCACCTCGCGCCATCCGAGGAAGTGTTGCCCCTGGTTCTCTATCGACCTCAGAAAGGCAGCCTTGCAGTAGGCGCGCTCCGACTCGTCGGTCGGCAAGAAGATGTTTCCGACGCCGTACCTGCCGGCTTCGGGAAGATCGATGCCGAGTTCCTCTTTCGCTGCGCGCCGAAGGAGCTTGTCGGGGATCGCGGTGAGCATCCCCGCTCCGTCGCCTGTATTGGTTTCGGAACCGCGTGCTCCGCGGTGGTCCATGTTGCAGAGGATACGATTGGCGTCCTTGACGATCTGGTGAGACGCCACGCCCTTGATCTGGGCGACGAATCCAACGCCACAGGCGTCCTTCTCGTTCGCGGGGTCATAGAGACCGTGTTTTTCAGGGAGTCCGTACTGCATGTTCACGTCAGTTGGTCAGGGTTGAAATTAACCCTTCGGAAAAGGGG
>CAYZDM010000732.1:0-1885 GCA_964476875.1 uncultured Sandaracinaceae bacterium
CCAAAGTGAGGTATTTCCTGATGCCGATTGCCCTCGCGGCGTCCGTGCGGATCAATTCCGACGTCAGCGTGCACCTCGGAACGCGGTTCACCGCCGTGACCGGGGGTGTCGATGCACAGTCGGGGGGCGACCAGATCGATGGCGCACTCGCGATCGACTTCCTGCAGCTCTGGGGCATGGCCGAGTGGCGACTCTCCCGCGTCGTCGCGTTTACGTTCACCCTCCGCTGGGTCCCCTATGTCAGCGACGCCATCGTCAATGGCAGCCTGGGTGGTGGTAACCCGACCGCGGACCTTCGGCTTGCGGTCGCCACGGATGAGTTGAAGAACGCCTTCGCCGTCGTCCCCGGCTTCGTGTTCTCTTGGGAGCGCGCCAACATCCGGCTCGGGGTCGGCTACAGCAGTTTCTTCGTCGACGGCTTCTATCTCGTGCTGCCCGGAGACGTGCTCAGCAACATCTCCCCCGAGTTCGACGTCTTCGTCCGGTTCTAGGGGCCTCGATCGGCCTGTGCTAGCCTCCCCGGCATGATAAGAACCGCTTCTGTGTTGATATCGATGGTCGTTCTAGGCGCGTGCGCCTCGTCGAAGTCATCGACGAACGACGGCTCCACGATCGGCAAAGACATCAGCGTCGAAGCGATGCGGCCACCCGAAGCGGCTCAAATCATTCGCGAGTTCCAGCAAGCCTACGGGATTCCTCCGATTCCGCCGCCAGACACTCGGGTTACCTCGATGGGGCAAGTCCTCGAGATCATCCGGGGCGATCGTCTGCCGGAGTACGAGGAAGCGCGCCGGTTTGCTTCCGGAAGACAAGGCGCGGACGCGTTGACCCTTCGCGCCTATCTCGACCTATCCTACGCGGGCGCACTCATGACGGCCGCATGGATTCTCGACGAAGAGCGAAAGCAGGACATGACCGAACTTCGACAACTGTCGATGGCTCGCCCGCTCGAGGGCAGCGCGGACAATACGGAGGACCAGGCTCGCGCCGCGAAGTTGAATGCAAAGACCGCGGACCTCCGGAAGGTCGTTCGGGCACTCCGTATCTTGTCTGAGGCGCCCCTTCGTTCCGGATCTGACCTGGCTGAGCAAGCGATCCGACAGGACCCGCAAATGCAGTTGGCGTACTTGGCCAACGCCAACTACTTCCGCTTGCGTGGACACTGGCTCGAGTACGACCGAATGATGGGATACGCTGGAGACCTCGAAGGCATCCCACCGATCCACACCTATCTCCGCGCGATGGAAGCGTACGAGCGGTACGTCGATCCCCCGAAAGCCAAACAGCTGCTCAAACAGACACTGGCGGAGCGCCCCGAATTCGTTCGAGCCCAGGCCAACTTGGTCCTCATCGACGACGTGATCGACGCGAAGTACGCGGACCTCCAAGCCCTCAAAGCCATGAACCCCCACCACCTCGTTGTTCGCCTAGCCGGCCCCATGATCGAAGAAGAATACCAAACCGCCCAAGAACTAGAAGCCGCCTACGCCGAATAAAAGGGGACAGTCCCCTTTATCGGGGGATGGGGCGGAGGGTGATTGTGACGCTGGTTTCGCCCGGGGGGAGGTTTAGCTCCATGTCGTGGGGGAAGTGGTCCTCGGCTTGGACTGTCATGAGGTGCACGCCCGGGGCGAGCGCTTTGGGCTCGGCGGAGAGGACTGTTGCGCGACCGAAGTAGTGGCCATCGATGTAGATCGATGCATTGGGCGGATCGGTGACGAGCTTCAAGCGAGCCGGTTCGGCGGCGACGGTACCCTTCTTCGCGCATCCTAGCGCGACGAGCGCAAGCGCCAGCGCGGCGACTCTTACTCCCATTCGATCGTCGACGGTGGCTTGGACGAGATGTCGTAGCAGACGCGGTTGCAGCCTCGAACCTCGTTGATGA
>CAYZDM010000733.1:0-1884 GCA_964476875.1 uncultured Sandaracinaceae bacterium
TGACGCTGGCACCGACGCTGGCACTGACGCTGGCACTGACACCGACGCTGGCACTGACGCTGGCACTGACGCTGGCATTGACGCTGGCCCTGATGCCAGCGTCCCGGTGATGGGGTGTATGGATTTTTGCGACACGGTCCTTGGTTGGTCCCCCGAACAGCTCAACTGCATTGCTCAAGTGCTTCGGATCGCTGGATACGCCCCGGGCGCCACGCCCGCGTGCACGACGCTCCGCGATCCCGACGAATGTATGGACTGCGCTGATGGGATGAACCTCATCGACAACGTCTGTATCGGGCTTGCGTTCCTCTGCCTGCCGTAGCGCTTGGCGGCGTAGCGGTGCAGGGGCGGGCGGCAGGCTTGTGAGCGGCCAATTGACCTTCATTCAGCCGCGGCGCAGCATCCCTTGGTGGACAACAAGAAGGTCATGGACGAGGTGATGGGCGGCAGCCTTCGGGTGCTCAACCGCATCGCAGACTCGCCCCTCGTCGAACGCTTTGGCTTGGAAGCGCGCGCACAGCAGATCGTCTATGAAGGGGCGAAGCGGGTAACCGCGGCCGCAGCGAAAGCTGCGAAACGTCTCACACCGAAGCGGTCCGGCGCTCGCCCGCGCTCAGCCACGAAGTTCGACTTGAGCTTGAGCGAGGAGCAACAGCTCATGCGAGACACACTTCGTCGATTGGCGGACGACATGATGCAGCCCGCCGCGCGAGAGGCCGACGATCTCTCGAGTCCGCCGGACGAGTTCATCGATACCTTCGGTGAGCTCGGCGCGATCGAGATGTCGGTTCCCGAGGCGATGGGGGGTGCCGCCGAGGCAGTGTCCGCCGTGTCTCAAATGCTGATCGTCGAAGACCTCGCACGGGGCGATATGGGCATGGCGTACGCGGTCCTTTCGCGATTGTCGTTCGTGAATGCACTCGTTCACTGGGGGGACGACCAGCAGCGTGCAGCCTTGTTGCCGTCCTTCCTCGAAGGAAACGCGGCCGCGAGCGTAGCTGTGGTGGAGCCACACCCCCTCTTCGATCCCTGCGAGCTGCGAACCACGGCGAAGAAGCGCGGGGCCGACTTCGTGATCAGTGGAGAGAAGTCGATGGTGGCGCTCGCCGACCAGGCAAAGTGGTTTCTGGTGGCGGCCGACATTCCAAAAGCCGGTCCACGATTCTTCGTTGTGGAGGCAGATGCTCCCGGGCTCGACGTCATCGAGGAGTCCGCGATGGGCCTGTGCTCTGCTGGGCTAGGGCGCCTCAAGTTCGACACGGTTCGTGTGAGTGCGGACGCCGTTCTCGGCGGAGAGAAGGCGCTCAAGGCCGAGGGTAAGAACGCCTATGAAGACGCGGTCAACCGAGCGCGTATCGCTTGGGGCGCGATGGCCGTCGGGACCGCTCAGGCGTTGTTGGACTACGCCATTCCATATTGCAACGAGCGCATCGCGTTCGGGGAGCCGATTTCACACCGGCAGGCTGTGGCGTTCATGATCGCCGACATCGGCATCGAGCTCGAGTCGATGCGAATGCTCGTCTACCGCGCCGCCAGTCGAATTGACGCGGGACTGAAATGCCAGCGCGAGGCGTATCTCGCGCGCGTGCTCTGCGTGGACAAGGCGATGCAGATCGGGACCAACGGCGTGCAGCTTCTCGGCGGCGCCGGCTTCATCAAGGACCACCCGGTGGAGATTTGGTATCGCCAACTTCGTTCGATCGCCGTCATGGACGGCAATCTGCTGCTCTAAGGGATTCAACGATGTATTTGGAACTTCCCAAGAAACTCGAGCTTGTCGTCAACCAGGCGCACCAGGTTGCCAAACACGTCTTTCGTCCGATTTCGCGCAAATACGATCGCGCGGAACACGACTATCCCAAAGAGCTCGACATGCTGGCTGCC
>CAYZDM010000734.1:0-1873 GCA_964476875.1 uncultured Sandaracinaceae bacterium
CCCCTCACGTGCCCCACTGTTGGGAGGCCCGACTGCTTTTCGAGGAAGAGACGCGCACACTTCTATGCGGGGATCTCTTCACGCACCTCGGGAAGGGCCCTCCATTGACATCCAACGACATCGTGGGGCCAGCGAAAGAAGCCGAAGCGCTGTTCAAAGCGACGTGCCTGACAGCCACGACTGGAAGCACGATCCGTTCACTCGCGGAGCTCCAGCCAGCGGTACTAGGAGTGATGCATGGTTCGTCGTTCAACGGAGACGGTGCCGCAGCCTTGCGCGACTTGGCCACTTTGTACGACGAGATGCACGCGACGGCGCAGCGCGACTCGGGATCCTAGGCACCGAGTCTGAACCGGTCGCTCAGTTGCGTAGGTTCGGGGCGTAGTTTCCTGCGGCGTAGGTTCCGCAGAAGGCTTCCTCGTCGCCTGGGTAGGTTTCGTCGAGTGCGACCAGTGCTGGGCGGATGGCGTTCCAGACCCGCTCTTGATTGTTGCTTCCGATGCTCTTTACGACCAGCACCATGTCTAAACCTCGGTGCCCGATGATGTAGTTGCCGCCGAGTCCGGCTGCGTACCAAACGCCAACGTCGAGGTTCTGGCCGCAGCCGTACGGGGCCAAGGGGTTGCAGTCGGTCGCGTTGGAGAGGCCGTGCGGGTATTCGTTCTCCGGCCACAGAGAAGCCGGCGTGCACTCGGCGTCAGGTTCGGTGAGCTTGCCGGCGTTGTCGCCGTAGTCTCCGTTGGAGCGACTAACCATCCACGTAAGGTACCCGTAGCTGTTACTGGCGCTTTCGAATGACGGGTGCGTCATCTTCTGGACCCACGTGTCATCTACCAAGCGCTCGCCGTTCCATACGCCACGGTCGAGCATGAGCAGGCCGACGCGTGCCATGTCGCGTGCAGTGGTGGTCCACCCGAATGCGAAATTCTTGTTGGGCTCGTCGCCTTCCCAGTCGGAGTGCTGCATTCCGAGCGGGTCGAACAAGTAGCGATTTAGAAACTCGTTTACATCTGCGCCGAGCGCGGAGTCTTGTGCGATGGCGGCGGCAACTACGTCATTGAGACGGTTGATTTGGGTTGCACCGACGGTGTCGTACGTGAAGTTGAGCTCTGCAGCGGACAAATCGTCGTTGTGCGCAACCATCCCGAGCACGTGGCCCACTTGCGCGTCCGGGTTGAACGAGAACGAATCGAGCCAGTAGTCGACGCGATCGGTGTCGCGTAGCGGCCCGGTCTTGGCGTCGGTGCGCTCTAGATCTTTGGTTCGGTACGCCGCGGCCCCGGTGAGCAGTGCCGCGAGGGTCTTGGTTGCAGAGAAGACGACCTCTGGCGTATCGCTGCCACCCGGATACGCGGCTTCCGGATAGTACTCATGGCAGAGCTTGCCGAAACGAACGATCGCGTAAGCGCGATCGATTTCGGGATCCGCTTGCGCGAGCAAGACCGGATCAAGACCGCATTCATCTGCAACCTCTTCGGTAGCAACGAGCGCCCACGCTTGTTCGCCCGGACCTCTCAGTTCGGGGTCGCTGCCGCTGTCGGAGCAACTCACCAGAACGAACACAGCTACTAGAGCCAGGATATGCATCGGCGCATCCTCTCATGGACTGCGACCGATTCAACAAGCGAAAGCTGCGGCCCAACAGAAGCCGCGCCAAGCGCCCGGCGTCAAATAGTAGGCACGGGCAGGATTGAACTGCCGACCCCTACCGTGTCAAGGCGCCGTGCAGATCCGCCGACCCCAGATCTCTTTATCAAAAACGGGGGTACCGAAGGGACAGACGTGGTCAAAAAGGGCGCCAATGGGGGCTTTTTGACACACGGTGTGTCGATTGCAAGCCTCGCCCGCGACGTCCTGAGTGATCCGGACGCGA
>CAYZDM010000735.1:0-1866 GCA_964476875.1 uncultured Sandaracinaceae bacterium
TCATCGAAAGCGCCATGAGTTCCCTAGACAACAAAGGCGAGCTCCTCTTCACAACGCACGCCAGAGCCTTCGAACTAGACGAGTCCATCACCACCCGCTTCGAAGTAGAAGACGTCACAAAAAAGTTCGTCCCCCCCGACTTCACCCGGTACCCCTTCCAAGCCTTCCGCCTCCAAAAAAGGGGACAGTCCCCTTTTTCGAAGGGTTAACGCCGGCGTCTGACCACGAAGAATTACGTATAGAAGCGCGCTCGCTTCTCGTGTGAGTCTGGCGGCTGGAGGATGGTGGCATGCATCGATCGAAAGCAACGGGCGCGCTGATCTTGGTCGGTGCATTGGCGGTGGTTGGCTGCGGAGAATCCAGCAGCGGAGGTGCGGGAGGCAGCGGTGGAACGGGTGGCTTTGCGGGAACGGGCGGGACCGGAGGCACGGCGCCCACTGTGACGGTGGAGTTCACTGTCATCGACTTCCAGCCGGGCGAGCCCAACATTCCGTTCGAGGGCGCGGAGGTGTGCGTCCTCGATTCCTCGAACTGCGCCACCTCAGACGTCGATGGGCTGGCAACGCTCGAAGTACCCGCCAACTCCGACACTGGGTTCACGGTGATCGCCGAAGGCTACACCCCGACCATAGCGCCGCAAACGACCGGCGATCAGGACCTAACGACCCTCACCGCCATCTTGTCCGATACGTTGGCAAGCACCTTGGCGGCTCTCTTGAACACGCCGTACCCGCCGGTGGGCACGGGCCTCGTCGCTCTCTCTGCCCTAGTCGCGCCGATCACGGATGACGAGAACGGGATTCCCGGCGTGACCTTCACCGCCGATTCGACCGCATCGTCGTACTACCTCGATGAAAACGAATTCCCGAGCCTCGATCTGACGGAGACGACCGCGCCTTCCGGCGCAGGTGGGTACATCGAGATCGCGCCTGGGACTCTGGAGGTGGCGCTCGGTGGTGCGGCGAGCAACTGCATCGTCGTATCGGGTTGGGCCGGCAGCGACGCGGACTCTCTGAGGGTTCCGATCCGAGAAGGGTTCTTCACGCAGGCGTTCATCACCTGCGATCCGATCGCGCCCTGAGCGGCGCCCAAACAACCGCTCCTCGGCCTACTGGTCTAGCTTGAATACGCGTTGTGCGTTTTCACGTAGGAATTTCGGCCAGACCTCATCCTTGAAGGGCACCTTCTGCATATCCGTGAAGATACGTTCGAGCGACAGTCCCATTGGGAAGTAGCCGGCGTACATGATCTTGTCGGCCCCACGCGTGTTCGCGTAGTGAATGATCGCCTTCGGGTAGTGCTTCGGGGCGAAGGCGCTCGTGCTGTAATAGAGGTTCGGATACTTCAGCATCAGCTTCACGGCTAGGTCGACCCAGGGCTCGCCACCGTGGCGCATCACGAACTTCAGTTCAGGGAAGAACCAGCACACCTCGTCGATGTGTTCGACCTTCTGCGGCGCCATCGGGATACGCGGACCAGGGACCCCCACACACAGGCAGATCGCAATGTCCAGGTCAACGCAGGTCGCGTAGATGGGATAGTACTTTTTGTCGTTCAGTGGGACCTGAGGGCACAACCCCGAGGGAAAGCCTGTCACGGCCTTGAGACCGTGCTCCTTGTGCAGCTTTCGGATTGTCCGAACCTCCTCCATGCCGTTGTTGGGATTGGCGCCGTAGGAAGGAAAGAAGCGGTCAGGGTACTTGCGACACGCCTCGAGGTTGGTTGAGTTCGGGCCAGAAATGCCCAACATCGCCTGTTCGATGCCCCATTTGTCCATCTCTCCGATCGCGTACCCGACATAGTCCTTCTGTTCACCGACCTCCGGGATGTCCTTGAACATGTACTCCGCTGGCATCTTGAAGTGCT
>CAYZDM010000736.1:0-1863 GCA_964476875.1 uncultured Sandaracinaceae bacterium
CGGTCTTCAAGGAGGCGGTGTCTGCGTGCTCGAGAACCAGTGCGCCGACCGTCTCATCAGCAACCCGGGGCTCTTCAACGCGATGGATGACGACCCGCTCGGCGTTGGAATCGCCTCGGAGGACCCGGAGGTCAGCCCCTTCACCGAGTGGACCCAGGTCTACCTTCCGTACTGCAACCAGGATGTCTTCGCCGGTGGCGGGGTCATCGAGTACCCGGGGACGGTCGACCTGCCGCGCTACGGCACGATCAATCTGCGCGCCGCCGTCCAAATGGTTCGTGACGTCATCTGGAAGGAGATGGACGCCGAGAGTGGAGCCGGGTTCCGTCCGGACGAGCTCATCGCGCTCATGGGGGGCTGGTCCGCGGGCGGTTACGGCGCGCTCTATAACTACCACTGGTTCCTCGATGACCTGCTCTGGCCGAGGACCGCGGCGTTCCCGGATGCCGGTGGCGCGCTCGACAACGGGCAGCCGTTCGGTGTCGCGCTTCTCGGCGCGGTGAAGATTCCGGTCAGCAACGGGTGGGGGATGCTCCCGAATCTGCCCCCATATTGCTTCGTAGGCGACTGCGCAGTAGGGCCGGTGCTCTACAACGCGATCTCGCCGCGCCTCAAGCAGGTGCCGGAGCAGCAGATGCTGATCCTCAGCAATCCGTACGACGACACCCAACGTGGGGACGCGTTCTTCACCGGACCGGCTGAGCCATCCGAGGAAGCCTGGCGGGCGATCTGGATCAACAAGATGCGCAGCGACTACTGCGAGACCAGAGACCTGAACGGCATCAACTATTACTACACCAGCGTTTCCGACGAGAGCCTGCACACCGTCACGCTTCGCGAAGAGCTCTGGCTCGGGAGCGTCGATGGCGAGGTCATGAGTGATTGGTTCCTGCGGGCGTTCACCGAGCCGGACACGCTCGAAAGCCGGGTCGAGGAAGCCAACTTCGTGAACGACGTTCCGGGTGTCATGCCTTACCCATGCGAAGTCGCGCCCTAAGGCGCGGTGGTTGGGAAAAGCGTCTACCGGTGGTCGGCGGGTGGTTGCGCCCGCTCGCCGTCCACGTCGTGATTCCAAGCTCCGGTGAGATCATCGCCAACGAGGACTGGCTGCCCGTCTTCCTTCGTGATGCGTTCGAGTCCACGAACGGCTCCCGCCGGAAGCAGGCCGCCTAGCAACAGCGCCGCCATGATCGCCGTTAGCGCGCCGGCCTCTCTTCTGGTCAGGTCATGTTCTCCAATGTGCTCAGCGGAACCACTGAAGAGCATGAAGAACGCACGCATGACGGAAACGCCGTTGAGAGCGGTCGCCAAGATGAGCGCGAACGCAAGCACGGGAAACTCCTGGACCGCGCCTTGGACCAGCAAGTCTTCTGCCACGAAGCCGAGGGTAAGAGGGAGGCCGACACTGGCGAACCCCATGAACAAGAAGGCGACGGCCATGCGTGGCGTCCGCGTGAAGCTTCCCGCCGGTGTCCGTAGTGAGACGTTGCCGCGTCGCGCCTCCAGTGATGCCAGGGTCATCGCGAAACCCGTGGTCGCCACGCCGATCACCTGCCACGTCAACAGTGCCCCGATCTGGGCGACTTGAGAGCTGGCGTCCAGTCCAAATGCGACCAAGCCTGTTTGACTCATCACCAGGAATGCGAGCGCCCGCTTAGCATCGTTTTGCGCGAGGCCGAGCGCCGCTGCGACCACTGCGGTGACCGCGCCGATAGCAGCCACGACGTGGGCAAGCTCGTGCGGGAGTTCGCCCCGCAGGAGTTCCAAGTGTGCGTAGACCCCGAGCTGCGGCGCAAAGAAGGCGACGACCAGGCCCATGGGCGCGTATTGCACGAACGGGGGAAACCAACTGTGAAAGGGAAT
>CAYZDM010000737.1:0-1859 GCA_964476875.1 uncultured Sandaracinaceae bacterium
TCGGAGCAGGTGGAGAATGGGGGCGGGTCCGCCTGACCAATCTCCGGATTGGTCTCGTCCGACGGTACGCTGGAGAGACGCCGGTCGTCGCACCCCATGAAGAGAGTCCCGATTGCCAGACCCATCGCCAAACGCACGATCCAACCGATGATCTGACTCGCATTCGTTCCTGGCGGCTGACGCCGTGTTGGGCCCGACCGGTCGTAGACCTCTTGCCCTTTCTCCTCATCCCATCGACGCGCAGGATTCCAAACGGTGGTCCCAGCCGCGCATCGGCCCTGAATGGTCGCGAATCCGGGCTCTGCTGGCAATGGAAGAACCCGTCGATCAGATGTGCGCTCCTACGCGCTGAGCTCGGCCAGGACGTCCCACGCCGCCTCCTGACGCTCGAGATTAACAAGATGCGCGTAGTCAGCCAGGTGCAGCGGGCCCACCAGTTTCTTCGGTCGCGAGGTGTAGGTGCCACCGTTCTGGAAGTCCGCGTCGTCGCCCAGCAAGACGTCGAGGTAGCGCTTCGCGCCCATCGCCGTTGGCATGTTCATGCCGAACCAGCCACCGATGCTCGGCATCACCTTGGCGTAGAGGAAGTGCTTGAACCCCGTCACATTGCGGGCCGCATTCGTCCCCATGTTCGCGCCCGGGGATACTGTAAACACCGAAATCTCGCGTCCGTAGCGGCGGGCCATCGCCGCGCTCCACCAGGCCGAGAATGCCTTGGTGGTTGCGTAGTAGTGGGTTCCGTTGAACAACTCCGGCCGCTCCCCTCTGGCGAAGGCGAGCATGGCACCGCGGAGGTCGTCGCCAAAGGCCGTCGGCGCACGGGTCGCGAAATCGTAGAGCGTCATGCCCATCATCGCGGGCAGGTTGCCGTTCGCCGCCTCCGACCCAACCATGACAATGCGCGCGCCTGCCGCGAACATCCCCGCATCGCGCAGTCGCGTGGCGATGACGTGATGGCCGATGATCGACGACGCGAACGACAGCTCCAGCCCGTCGGCGCTCTTCTGCATCTGATCGCCCGACGCGAGGCCCGCGTTGAGAAGAAGGGCATCGATCCGGATGGCGCGACGGATGAGCTCGTCCGCGGCGGCTTTGGATGAAGACAGATCGGCGAGGTCGACTGCGATGGAATCGAAGTGGGTCGAAGGAGCGCGTTCTGAGAGAGAGGTCTTGGCCACCGCCGCTTTGTCGAGTGTACGGCAGGCAAGGATCACCCGGCCGAAGCCGGCCTCGGCGAGTTGCGCTGCGGCCTCGAATCCGAGCCCGGAGTTCGCGCCGGTGACGAGGGCCGTTTTGTCTGCGTAGGGATTGGTCATTTGGGGGCACCTGTTGATGATGAGAGAAGGGGCTTAGTTGCTGAGTGCGTGGACTGCGGCGAACCCAACGATCTGGAACGGGAAATCAGGGTCGGTTCCGATTGCGCCGTTGCCGTCGTCGACCACGTGATCCAGCTGACTGTTGACGACCCACAAGCGGTCGCCGCGCAACGCAACCGAGCTCGGGCGGTTCAGCGCTACGGTCGCGACGGGCTGGTTCTCTAGAATGGCGCTTGTGTAATCGGTGGCGAAGGTGGCAGTGACAAGTCCGTCGGGCGGGGTGACATTCACCATGACCAGCCGTCCCTGTTTGAAAAACATGCCGTCCGATCCCCCGAAGGTATCGATGTCTCCTGTGAATGTGCGAAGGAGGAGCGAGTCTTGGACTTGTGGTTCCATCGTGTCACCAAACTGGCAGGGGCGCTTCCGTAGGGTCGGGGCGTAGACCCCTGTAGCGTGGTACAAGGTAGCGGTTATGCGGATTTCGTGTAGTCTTGAGATGGAGCCACCATGGTTCCACTTAGGAACCACCGGGGAAACGCA
>CAYZDM010000738.1:0-1856 GCA_964476875.1 uncultured Sandaracinaceae bacterium
CCCGTCTCGGGGTCGGGGCTCCAGCGGCGAAAGACCTTCGCGAGCCCCAACTGAACCATGTAGCTGGTAAAAATGAGGCCAAAGGTGAGTTGGGCGCGGACGAGGCGTACGAAAAGACTCATGCGATTAGCCGGTTGGGACGATAGCAGCGATCGGAGGACTGCCAACGCTTTAGGGGCGGGCTCAAAGGGTATAAGGTCCTTGGGTCGTGTCGGGAAGGCGTAGCAGAGAACTTCGAGAGAGGTTGAATCAAGCCCTCCGCAAAGAGCGCCTCACCGAGGCCGTCACCCACTACGAGGCCCTCCAGATGCTAGAGCGGAGTGAGCCCCGTTGGCCCCACCGCAAGGGCGACGTGCTCAAGCGTCTAGGACGCGAGTCGGACGCGGTCGAGTCCTATGAGCGCGCGGTCGACCTCTACGCGCAGCAGGGCTTCGCGGCGCGGGCGGCGGCCATGGCAAAAGTCGTCCTCGGGATCGCTCCCGAGCGGGTGGACATCCTAGAGCGGGTGCGCATGGACACGGCGAGGAAGCTGCATCGGTCCGCGCGCGCCGCTGGCGTGACTGCAGTGGAGGCTCCGATCAGCGGGGAAGGAACTGCTATCCCGCTCAAGCGCCTCTCGGTCGACGCACAACCTTTGGTGGCAGTTGAGCCCGCGGACAAGGACCAGCTCCGTTTCACGACGCCGCCAGCGGCTAGGCGTCTGACCCTCGACCTGGACATGTCGGACGCCGAAGTGCAGGACCGCCCGGTCACCGTGGGTGGGCTCAGCGAGCGCCCAACAGCGGAACACCTTGCGCAGCTCCCGTCCATGCCCCTCTTTGCCGAGGTGCCTCAGTTGGTCTTGGCTACCATGGTTCAAGAGTCGGAGCTGATCGACCTCGAGCCGGGTCAGAACCTGATCGTGCGAGGCACGCCCGCGGACGCGCTGTTCGTCTTGGTCGAAGGCAGCGTTCAGTTGATACGCGCAATCGATGAAGACGCGGTGGTGTTGTCCGAGGGCGACGTCGTCGGCATCTCATGTTTGCTCGCGCAGGTCAGCTATGAAGGCGACGTGGTCGCACGCACGAGTATGCGCGCGTTGCGCATCAGCAAACTCCTACTCGACCGGCTCGTGGCTCAGCATCCCGCGCTCGGCGACATCCTGCTCGAAGTGCTCGGACGCCGACTGGTCGGCACGCTGGTGCGAACCTCTCCGATGTTCTCGAGCTTCGACAACGGAGCCCGTGTCGAGGTCGCGTCGATGTTCGAGGTTCGCCGCGCCAATCAGGGCACGGCGATCCTGGAGGTCGGGAAGCGGGCGGACGGGCTCTACATTCCCATGATCGGCGACCTGGCCGCCATAGGGCCGGACGGCGCGGAGGCCGGGCATCTCAAGCTTGGCAGGGCGCTCGGCCAACATTCCATGCTCACCCGCAGCACCTCCCCGATGACGGTACAGGCCGAATCCGACGTGCTCCTGCTGCGCTTGTCTGCGAGGCGATTCCACGAGCTGGTTTCCAAGCACCCGAAAATGGTCGCCCACCTCGAAGAACTGGCCAGGCGACCCAGCACGCCTACGTTCTCCCTTCTGCCCGAGCCACGGCGCGAGAGCGGCGCCTGACGCCGCCCTGGCGAGGTGCACCACCGGGCGAACCCCCTATACTGAGGCCCTCATGAGTTACAGCGCCTCATTTCGTTGCGTCGCCGGTTGTCACGGCAACTACCCCCTCACCCAGGTGATCTACAACTGCCCCGAGTGCGGGGAGCTCCTCGAAGTCCAACACGACATGGCGGCGCTCAGGAACCGAAGCGGCTCGGCGTGGATCAAGTTGTTCGATCAACGCTGGATGACCCGAGACTGGCCGTACGGCAGCGGG
>CAYZDM010000739.1:0-1854 GCA_964476875.1 uncultured Sandaracinaceae bacterium
GACCTCGCGGCACCCCATATTCTCGCGCTGACGGCGTATGAGCCAGGCAAACCCGAAGAGGAATTGAAGCGGGAGCTCGGCCTCGACGACGTCGTGAAGCTTGCCTCGAACGAGAACCCCTACGGTCCCTCACAGAAAGCTATCGAGGCCGTATCTGGCGCCGCACTCGCCCTGCATCGTTACCCGGACCCTCGAGGACATGATCTCCGCCACGCCCTCGCGACCCATCATCGGGTCCCCGCCGAGGAGCTCTGCCTGGGCAACGGCTCAAACGAGCTGATCGACCTGATCTGCCGCGTGGTGGCCAGCCGCGGCGAACACGCGGTCTTCGGGCATCCCTCGTTTCCTTGTTACCGCATCGGCTCCGTGGCGCAGGAACTCGACTTCACTGCCGTCCCGCTTCGCGATCATCTGCACTGGAACGTCGACGACTTGCTCGACGCGGTGACCCCCAAGACCAAGCTGCTGTTCGTCTCCAATCCCAACAACCCGAGCGGTAGCTACATCCCCGGCACGGAGCTCGACCGACTGCTCCGCGCGCTGCCCGAGTCCGTGCTCGCGGTCATCGATGAAGCCTATGTCGAGTACGCCGACGCCGAGGACTTCACCTCAGCAATCGGGCTTCGCGATACGCGCGAACGATTGGCCATTCTCCGGACTTTCTCGAAAGCGTACGGCTTGGCGGCGCTTCGGGTCGGCTACGTGGTCGGTACCCCTGAGCTCGTCGAGACGATCAACCGCTTGCGCGCACCGTTCAATGTCGGGACGCCCGGCCAGGTCGCAGCGATCGCGGCACTAGCCGATGACGCCCACCTACAAGCAAGCGTCGCCGCCACCATTCGCGACCGTTGCAAGCTCACCGAAGCGCTCGTCGGCGAAGGTTTCCGCGTCGCACCGAGTCAGGCCAACTTCGTCTTGGTCGATGTCCAGCGGCCGGGCAGGGCGGTCTACGAAGCGCTGCTCCACGAGGGTGTGATCGTGCGTGCCATGCCCCCACCATTGCACTCCTGGATTCGCGTCACCATTGGCACGCCGGACGAGAATGAACGCTTTCTCCTCTCGCTCGGTCGCGTGCTAAGGAAGCCGCGTGTCTAGCGCACCGAAAAAGCGATACCGAGTCCGTCGGTCAGGCCCGCTCAACGGCACCGTTCGCGTTCCTGGCGACAAGTCGATCGGACATCGAAGCCTCATCTTTGGCGCCCTCGGACGTGGCGCCTCTCGAATTACGGGCCTGTCCGAAGGGCTGGACAACGCGGCTACCCGTCAGGCGTTTCGGTCGATGGGCGTCGCAGTGGAGACCACCGATCAAGTGACGACGGTGCACGGCGTCGGCCTGCGAGGGCTCCGGATGCCGACCAATGTCGTCGACTGCGGCAACTCGGGGACCACGATGCGTCTACTTGCCGGCCTCTTGAGTGGTCAGCGATTCGGCACCCGCATGATCGGCGACGACTCCCTCACCGGCCGTCCGATGGGGCGCGTGATCGAGCCACTGCGCGCCAGGGGTGCGCACATCGCGGGAACGGCAGGCGCCAAACCCAACGAGCTCTACCCCCCGCTCTCGATCGCACCCTTGGTGGAGGGCGAAGCGCTCAAGGGGATCGAGTACTCGATGCCGGTGGCGAGCGCCCAGGTCAAGAGCGCGCTCCTTTTGAGCGGCCTCTACGCGTCGGGCCCCACCGCGATCGAAGAGCCCGTCCTCTCGCGCGACCACACCGAACGAATGATGTTGGCCCTCGGCGTCCCGCTGCAGACCGCAGGCGCCTCGGTCGTTCTCGACCCGAACCTCGAATGGGCCGAAGGTTGGGAGCCCTTCGAGTGGCACGTTCCCGGCGATCCATCGAGTGCCGCGTT
>CAYZDM010000740.1:0-1852 GCA_964476875.1 uncultured Sandaracinaceae bacterium
TGTCGTCGTGCTCGAGGCCGATGAACGGCGCGTACGACGTGTCGAGATGCTCCGAGTGAGCAACGAAAATCCCGGTGAGCCCAAAGCCCCCGTCAGCTAGGACGCCTCGGGCTCCTCGTAACTGATCCAGTCCTGAAGGATGTCTGCGCTGCTCATCCGTGGCGTGATGATGGTGTAGTGCGCCACCTGCCCTTCGGGCGCCGAGCCTACGGAGCCGACGTTGACGATGTGGTACTCCTCGACAGCGCGCTGGAATGGGACATGCGTCGAACCGCACACGATGATGTCGGCCGGATCGTCGTTCAGCAGGGCCAGTACCTCTTCGTCGCTCAAGTCGTGGCTTATCTCGCGATTGCTGTCGGCTGGAGAGCCGTGCACCATCAGGATCTCGCGACCGTCTACCAGTGGGATCCGCTGCTGATCAGGTAGGCGTCGTAGGCGCTCTGCGACCAGATCTCCGATCGCAGTTCGCGTATCGGAGAACAGATGGGCCTGGCGACGCTGCTCCTCGTCGATGGGAACGAGACTCCCAGGATCGACCGAACCGAGCGCCAGGTCCGACGGCCCTCGGGTGCAGATCGCGCCCAAGCCCTGTAGACGTTGCCAAACCTGTAGCGGCTCGTCTCCTCCGAGTAGTAGGTCACCGGCAACGTACACACGCTTCACGTCGAATCGCTCCAGCTCCTTCAGCACGACCTCTAGGGCCATGAGGTTCCCGTGCACGTCGGACAAAAACGCGATCGGACCGGCTGCCGGTGGGTGTGCCATGGCGGAAGCCTAGCACCGCCCCAGTCGTTTCGTCCGGCCGACATCGATACTTGCGTGGAGGCCCGGTCGGCCTATTCTCGCCGCGGGAGATAGAGTTGAGCGAAAGTGGTGATCGGGACAACGTGATTCGCGTCGGTTTCGGGGTGGATGGCAAACTGGCCCGGGCATCGAGTCCGGAACCCGCCCCATCGCAGCCGGCTCCGCCGAGGAGCGACCCGCGCGACGGTCTGTATACGGTGGCCGAGGTGGCTCGCCTCTTTGGCTACAAGCCCTCCCGACTCCGGTACTGGCACCGCTCGGGGTTGCTAGGCCCTACCGCGCGCGTCGCTGGCCGCAATTACTACACCTTTCAAGATCTCATCGGCGTGCGTGCAGCGAAGGGACTCCTCGAACAAGGGGTTCCCCTTCAACAGGTCCGACGCTCGGTGGAGTCGTTGCGCGAAGCATTCCCAACGACGACCAGGCCGTTGTCCGAGCTTCGCGTGCTAGCGGACGGCAGGGCGGTGGTCGTTCAGGACGATGCCGGCACCTACGAGCCCACGACCGGCCAGGCGGTACTCGACTTCCGCATCGACGGCCTCGAGTCGGACGTCATCCGGCTCCTACATTTCGATCACGACGATCGATCCCGCGCCTACGAACATTACCTGGAGGGATGCCGTTTCGACGAAGACGAGGGAACCTACGATCAGGCGGAACAGGCGTACAAGAAGGCGCTGTCGCTCGACCCGACACTCTCCAACGCGCTCACGAATCTCGGCAACCTCGAGTACCGTCGCAATCAGCTCGACGCGGCTGAGGCATACTACCTTCGAGCGTTGGAATGCGACTCTGAACAACCCGAAGCGCTCTATAATCTCGGCTTTCTTCACTTCGAGCGCGATGACGTCGACGAAGCTATCGCGTCCTTCCGCGCAGCGATCAAGAGCGATCCGTCCTTCGCGGACGCGCACTTCAACCTTGCGATGGCACTAGAAGAAACGGGTGAGCGAGCGAACGCACGCCCTCACTGGCAACACTACCTCGCCCTCGAACCAGAGGGGTCGTGGGCCGACATCGCCCAAACCCACCTAGAGAAAGGCCC
>CAYZDM010000741.1:0-1845 GCA_964476875.1 uncultured Sandaracinaceae bacterium
ACCATGAATCTGTAGACCGGGTCGACGAGTAACCAACGAAGTTCACCCTGGTCGAGAAGCGTTCCGCGCGGGCTGACGAGCCAGCCCAAATCCATCGCTGAGAAGTCCGAGTAGTAGGCCACTGTTCCGACTTCGACCGAGGCGAAGTACTCACTCTCGCGATCACCGTGCTCGACGAGGAAGGCAGCGACTTCACGGTACGCCTGATCGCGACCTCCATTCCAACGAGACTCTCGATAGGTCGATACGCGGTCGACGGTGTGAAGCCCTCCGGCAGCGAGCAGAACTACCGCAACGGCCGTCCCCGCCCACCGCCCCCAGGGCCTCGCGCCCTCGATGAGACCCCCGAGCGCCACCATGGCCAAGACCAGCATCATCGCTTCCGCTGGATAGAGATGCCAGGTGTGTACTGTGAATGGCCGTAGCTTCAGGTACGCCGCGTAGTGCAAGAATGGGTAGATCGCGAGCAGGGCGTACCAGCGACCTCGTTTGAACAGTCTCACGGCTCCAGCCACGCCGAGCACCCACAGCAGCAACGAGACCGCGACCCTACCCGGAAACACGAATGCTCCGAGATGCCGGAAGATATGGATCGCGTACTCGGCAACGCCAACACGCTGGAACTTGGTCACCGCACTCATCGGCAGCGGGGTGCCGTAGTAGTAGGTCGCGAACAACATCCACGGCGCGACCACGGCGAGAAAGACGAGCGCAGGACCGAGGGACTTACCCCTTCGTTCGTAGACGCACACGGCCGCAAGAGGCAGCGCGAAGAGAAGCGCATCGGGGCGAAACAATGTGGCCAGCCCAGCCAAGAGCGCGGCACCCCGCCACCGGCCGTCCATCGCCACCCACAGGGCGGCCAAGTTGAAGGCGACCACCTGGTTGGTCTCGAGCGGGACGCGAGCGTCGGACGCGGCGCAACCCAGCAACAGAACGAGCGACCCCAATGTGGCGGTCCAATCACCGAACGTCCTCCGCAACAGCAAGAAGATCAGGACCACCTGGGCCAGCCACGCAAGACATCCAAACGACGCCATCCAACTCGGCGTGCCTTCGAGGCCTGCAATGGGATACACCGCCGCAGTCGTGAGGAGCTCGCCGGGACTCGTGCTCCCCAGGATGGGCGAGCCCGGATTGAAAACAGGGCCCCGATCGCTCGCGAGGTTCTGCCCGTAGCGAAACGTGATGTACGCGTCGTCGTTCCGAGAGTCGTTCAGCGCGTAGATACTGAGCGCGCCGAACATGACAGCAAGCGCGCACCCGACGCGCAGCACGGTGGCCGGAAAACGAACTCGAGATTCACACTGCATGCCCCTCGGTCCTAGGTAAGGTCGAAGTCTTTGCAGAATAGGAGCGAGGCGGTGGGGTCGTCGTAGCGCGACTGTCGATGCCGGTGTGTCGGGAAGCCGTGCGCACAGCCCGCTTCGGGATCGAACAACACGCAGTCCTCGCAGTTCCACTTGAGGCGGAAGCTTTGCCGCTGCTCGCGAAAGCGTTCGTCCTGCTCAACCTTCATTCGGAGCGTCGATCTTGTTCACACGGCGCTCGTGGCGGCCGCCTTCGAAGCTCGCGTTCAGGAATGCTTTGACGATCTCGGCAGCCAGGCCTCCGCCTACGACGCGGGCCCCGATGCACAGCACGTTGGCGTCGTTGTGTCGGCGCGTCATCGAGGCGCTGAAGACGTCACCGCACACGGCCGCGCGCACGCCCTGATGCCGGTTGGCCGCCATCGACATACCGAGCCCAGTACCACAGACCAGGAGTCCGAGGCCCTCTCCAGCAGCCACCGCATTGGCGACTTGGTGCGCGTAGTCCGGGTAGTCGGTGGAGTCGGTACTCTGC
>CAYZDM010000742.1:0-1845 GCA_964476875.1 uncultured Sandaracinaceae bacterium
GCCGTTCTCCGGCGACTCAGTTGCGATCCGTGCCCGCGCCCCGGGTTGCTCAGAACGCTCTGCCTCCGCGGTCACGCAGTAGCCGCAACAGGTTCTTCAAGACCACCTGTCGCACGTCACCACTTTCGAGGGCGCCAGCGTGCAGCAAATGGACAGGTCGAAACACGTGGGACGCGCCGATGAGCTCGCCGTCTTGACTCCAGGCCGTTGCGCCGAACTCGGCGCTCAATTCCGACGTCGGGAAACGTCCTCCCGCCGGGAGCGCGAGACGGAACTCCGCCGGCAAACCGGAGAACAGGCCTTCGCTTGCGGAGCCGACATTGGCCAATCGTCCGCTGACGCGTTGTTCAGGCGGAAGGGTACGGGGCGCACCGAAGAACTCGGCAACCGGTCCAACTGCGGCACCCACTGCCAGTAGGGTCGCGCCTCTCCAACAGAGTTGGTGGGTCCACTCGCGCAGACGCTCGTCTCGGGTGGAGCCCGCACGTGTCGCGATCACGGCAAGGATCCCGGGGTCATCATGTGCCGACGACGACGAGAGTAACGGACCTTCGGCGACGTCGAAGCCATACCGGCGCAGGTCTACGGCTAGCTGGAACGCCGAGCCGTCATGCACCACCGTGGCCTTCCGCGGCCGTGCGGGCACGCGGGATTGCCTGTTCTGTGCTTGATTTCTTGCTGTCCGTGCCATCGTCGGGGCTCCCAGCCCCTCTCACGACGACCTTGGATCTTTAACCAAGAAGGCCGCCCTGAGAGGCGGCCTTTGAGCGACAAAACGCGCAGGCCACCTCAGTCGGTGTACCAAAAGTAGTTACGCAGCATGTCGCGGTGAATCTTCATTCTGACTACCAGTTTACGGCTAGCGTCGGAGGCGTCAAGCACCCGCCCAACGGCCCGATGGAATACGGGGGAACGGGTCGGGATCGCCCAAATAGACGTACGCCCAAGCGAGCGTCGGATCGCCGTTTGCTACGGCACGCACGAGGGAGCGTCGGTAGAGGGAAACGTCGCTGTCGTAGCCACAGAAATCCTCGTAGGAGTCGAGCTCGGCCAGCCACTCTGCGAGGTCGTCGATCTCGTACAGTTCGCCGTGCACACGGCCCTCTTCACTCAGCACCAGACCAGGGTACCACTCGATGTGGATCAATGCGGCGCCTACGACGTGGGCGTCGCCCTGAGCACGACCGATTCGTGGTGAAAGCTTATCGTGGGATCGCTGCCCCCGCATCAAGGTGCCGTAGACGAAGATCGAAGTCGGTTGAAAGGGAGCCGGGTCGTTCGCTGCTGCGGCAACAAAGCCCTCGTGACCATGTCCAAAACGGGAGAGTCCGCGAGTCACCATCTGACGATACTCGGGGCCCGGAGCCACGAAGTCGCCCAAGCGGTCGTCACAAACCCGATAGCTCGTCGCGGCGTGGGCCCTTCCGTCGTCGGTCAGCGCAGTCAGCGAAACACGCTGGTAGTATCGGCCGGCGACACCCTCCTTCGCATCGAGGCCAGCCCAATCGTGAACGCGAAACAGGGCACCGGGGACCGTCGTTCCGTGGCGCGGACGGATGTCTAGCGCTCCTCCATTCCGCAACCGAGACCGATAGTGGAACACGAGCTCGTGGTCGGGGAGCCACGCTGGACCCAACGGTTCGATCGAACCGACCGAGTAGCCTCGCTTCGCGCACCAGGTCGACCAGTTCTCATCGTCGAGGTTCGAGCCGTAGGCGAAGTAGAGCACGCGGTAGTGTAGCTCGGGCTCGCAACAAGAACGCAACCAAGTCACCGGAGAACGGCTCCCGACGGGCCGGGGCGCGGGAGAGCACGACACGGGGGTTCGCCGGACGGGGCGCCTTG
>CAYZDM010000743.1:0-1843 GCA_964476875.1 uncultured Sandaracinaceae bacterium
CCACCTCGGACAGTCGACGAAAAGTGAGCGTAAAGTCCGCCCCGTTCTCGGCCATCCGTGTGAGCAAGTCCCGGGCGAGCTCCACGTCGCCTTCGCGAGCGCCCGTCAGCCCGATTTTCCGTCGCAAGCCGGCGCGATAGAAATGCTCGAAACGATCTGGAAAGGTCTGGATGACCTCAGTGCCCAGACGCACCGCCTCTGTTTCATCGGCCGCAATCAAGGGCAACACGGCATTCGCCAATCCTGCGAGATTCCACTGCGCGATCGACGGCTGATTGCCATATGCGTACCGGCCTCGGTGATCGATCGAACTGTAGACGGTATCGGGATGGTACGAGTCCATGAACGCACAAGGGCCGTAGTCGATGGTCTCTCCGGCGATGGACATGTTGTCGGTGTTCATTACCCCATGAATGAAACCAACCAACTGCCAATGGGCGATCAGCTCGGCCTGCCGTTCTATCACGCCGCTCAGCAGAGCAAGAACGGGGCTATCGGCCCCTGCCGCTTCCGGGTAGTGCCGCGCGATGACGTAGTCAGTGAGCAACTGAACCGCGTCTTCATCACCCCGGCCGGCAAAGAACTGAAACGTCCCTACCCTGATGTGGCTCCGGGCTACACGGGTTAGGACGGCGCCCGGCAGGGGGCCGTCACGCATGATCTGATCACCCGTGATCACCGCCGCCAGCGAACGGGTAGTCGGAATCCTCAGGGCCGCCATCGCCTCGCTGACGATGTACTCTCGCAGCACTGGCCCCAGTCCCGCACGCCCGTCCCCACCACGAGAGAACGGTGTCGGACCCGCGCCCTTGAGCTGAACATCACGGCGCGCGCCGTCTCGGTCGACTAGCTCTCCCAGGAGAATGGCACGGCCGTCGCCCAACTGTGGCACCCAGCTACCGAACTGAAATCCTGCGTACGCCATGGCCAGCGGCTCGGCGCCTTCCGGTATCCGATTCCCAGCCAGCACCTCGACGCCCTCGACCGACTTCAGGCGCTCCGTTTCGAGTCCGAGGTGGACGGCTAGGTTCGCGTTCAGCTTGATCAGTCGCGGCGCCGACACGGGAGTCGGGGGCAAACGCGCAAAGAACCGCTCGGGGAGCCGCGCATAGCTATTGTCGAACGGGAACGATAGGTTGACGGGTTCTGAATTCTGCATCAGTCGCGGCTCGACGGCTCCGTTACTCGTCCAATGGCACGACGGAGAACCGCGTTCACGTTGGCGATGAAGCACGACAAGTCAACCTGGCTAGGGGTCAGGAGACCGTGATGCTAGTCTACCGGCTCGCGTGTAGACACCATGGGCAAGAAGACGAACAAACCTGCAAGCGAGGAGGCTGGGCAAGAACCGTTTCATTCGGCGTTCACCGGCCTGGCTTCTCTTCGCGCGGAGCTTCCGTCGTCCGAGTTGGCAGCCGACGGGACGGGGCAAAAGCATGAGGCGATTCCCGAAGCTACGACGACGTCAGCGAAGCTCGTCCTACATCGAGAGAAGAAAGGCAGAGCCGGAAAGACCGCAACGCGCCTCCGTGGTCTGCCGACACCCGAAGAACGAAGACGCTGGGCCGCGCAGCTGAAAAGGGAACTCGGCTGCGGCGCAACCATCGATGGAGACGACGTCATTCTCCTCGGCGACGTCGGTGAACGCGCCAAGATGCGCCTGGAGGCGGGTGGGTTTCGTCGAGTTGTGCTGGGTAATTGAGGGGGCTCTCGGCGCGGAGATGGTCGAACCTTTGCGTTACGAACGCGTTCCGGACGCTGGGTCGCCATGGATGTGCAACCCGACCAACCGGGCGATCATGACCGCGAGGTAGAGCGAACCAAACACGCCCTCGAGAGCGGC
>CAYZDM010000744.1:0-1835 GCA_964476875.1 uncultured Sandaracinaceae bacterium
TCATTCAGTTCCTCTGCGCGACCTTCTGGCAAACCTGGGTCCCCACCTTGGGCGTCTCGGACAAATGGGAAACGATCTATCGCCGAGATCGCTACCGTTGCACCAGCCCCGTCTGCCACCAGCGCAACGTCACCCTCCACCACGTGAAGTACCGCGCCAACGGCGGCACCGACGCCCCCGACAACCTCACCTGCCCGTGCGCCTTCTGCCATCTGCAGGGCCAGCACGGCGGTCGCCTCAAGATCCTCCCCCCCGGCTCCAACCCAACCTGGATTTTGGGTCGCCGTCCCATCATGCGCGTCCACCGCCGCGAGCGAACCCTCCTCGCATAGGTGCAATCGCGCACCCTCGCGCGCAAGTGACCGATAACTCCGAGGAGGGTACGGACATACAGGCTCCCTTGCCAAGATATGTCAAAAATGACATAAATGGATCATGGCCGCATGCCCGATAAGCCCCTCGTCTGGCTCGAAGGCAGGGTTCAAAGCCCTCCGTTCTCACTCGAGGCTCGGCGGCATGCAGGATGGCTGCTGCGCCGGCTGCAACGAGGAGAGACGCTAACCATGCCCGACTCGCGCCCCATGCCCACGATCGGTTCACACTGCCACGAGCTTCGCATCGCCGATCGGGCCGCCAGCAAGGAGTGGCGAATCATCTACCGAGTCGACGCCGACGCGGTCGTCATTGCCGACGCTTTCGCAAAGAAGAGTCGCAGCACGCCCAGCGCCGCGATCACGCGCGCAGTGCGAGGGTTCCGGCGCTACGACGAGGCACTGCGATGAAACCTGCAAAGCGACGGCGCCTCGAAGCAGCAGGCTGGAAGGTGGGCTTAGCTCGAGACTTCCTCGGGCTCACCGACGAGGAAGCCGAATACACCGAGCTTCATCTCTCCCTCGGGGCCCTGCTCACCAAACGAAGAAAGTCCCTCGGCTACACGCAAACCGAGGTCGCCGACCTCATCGGCTCCAGCCAATCCCGCGTCGCCAAGATGGAAGCCGGCGACCCAAGCGTCTCCGTCGATCTCCTCATCCGCACGCTCTTGGCGCTCGGCGTGAATCGCAAGCAAGTGGGTAGGGCGATCGGCGCAGCGGCCTCAGCCTAGGTTCCTAAAACACGGCAGAAACAACAGGCCGCGCGACCTGTTCGAACTCGAACGAAAGCCCGCAGCTTCCTTCGGCGGCGTCCGATAGCCAACCATGCGTCGCAAACGTTGGCGGTTCTACGAGACCGCCTCTGGCGCCAAACCAGTCCAAGCGTTCCTTGATAGCCTAAGTGCAAGCGAAGCTGCTGAAGTGGTTGCGGCGATGAAAGAGGTCGCCCGGGAAGGTCTCCGTTTCGCGCGCCACCTCCGCGGCGACGTTTGGGAGGTCCGCGTCGAAGCCGAAGGGAAGGCGTATCGCGTGCTGTTCAGTTCAGAGGGCCGGTCTCAGCAAGTTCTGTTGGCCCTCGAGGCGTTCACGAAGAAGACCCAGAAGACCCCAGCCCGCACCATCGAGCTCGCCGAGCGCCGCCTATCGGAATGGCGAAGCCGGGGACGGGCGGGGAGCCGTTGAACCGAGTTGCTGCATCACAACAAGTATACTAAATATGATAAACACCATGCACCGCAAACCGAAGGACGACCTCGATCGCTACATCGCCGATCGCGACGCACGCCAGCGTGGCTTCGCCGCCCTCGTCGCCGATGCAGAGACGCGTTTGGCGTTTGGCCGTAAGATGGCCGAGCGCCGACGAGCGAAAGGCCAGACGCAGACCCAAGTCGCGGCGCTCATGCGAACCTCTCCGGCCATCGTAAGCCGCCTGGAGTCAGGTCACGACGTTCGCGTCTCCACCCT
>CAYZDM010000745.1:0-1826 GCA_964476875.1 uncultured Sandaracinaceae bacterium
GACCCTGCCGTACACCCTTCGACAAGACCCCGGGCCAAGAAACCCGCTCGGCACGGTGAAGTTCATCTTCCCGAACAGTCATAGTGTCTACCTGCACGACACGCCCAATCAGCTCGGCTACGACCGCCGCCTCCGGGCGATGAGTTGGGGATGCATCCATGTGCAGGACCCGCTCGAACTCGCGGCGTGGATGCTCGACGATCCCAAGACCTGGAGTCTAGAAGCGATCGAGGCGCAGGTGAATAGTGGGAAGACCAAAACAATCCATTTCGACAAACCTTTGCGCGTGTCGCTCTACTATTGGACGGCGGACGTGGGCGAGGACGGCGCGGTGCAGTTCCTCCCAGACATCTACCAACGCGACCGTCGCGTGCTCCGTGCGCTCAACGGGCCTGTCAAGATCCGTAAGCCAAACCGGCGCGGTGACGACTAGTCGCGAGCTCGCTCAGCGCTTCTAATCGACGAGCTCGATCTCGCCGATCCGCCAGCTCTTGTCGAAGTAGGCTTGTAGCGGGCTATAGAGGCGCAGGATCGTGAACCAGCCTTTGCCGGGAACGGTCTGGATCCAGTTGGCCTCTTTGCCCTCCGGGGCTTCGGGGCCGAAGTAGATGTCGTGCGAGCCATCTTTGTTGGGAATCGCAGCGGGAGAGGGGTAGGACTGACTGCCCGCTCTCGGGAATCGCTGCGGTGTGCGCAACATGGAGCGCGTCTGGTTGTCGTACACCGTGAATGACCAGAAGTTGTTCTCCGGGATGTTCTTCGGAAGTCTCACTTTGTAGGTCTTCGCGCCATCGAAGTAGTTCTTGTCACTATCGAACGCGGCGAGGAGGTACTGGGAGCCGATGTTGGTGAGCCGCATGCACATGGCCGGGGTGACCCCGGTGGCCACGGAGAAGAATCCCAAGCGGGCGTCGAGCGTCCGGTAGGTGCCGGGCGGGTACGGCTCGATCCCGTTCTTGGTCACGGCAGGGGGCGGAGTTTGGTAATTGTAGCCGCCCTCCCAGAGCATGTTGTACCAGGCCGAATCCGGGTAGAAGGCCCAATCGTTCCGGAAGCGCCAGTTCAGCGAACGCCCGGTGGCGGCGCCTACGGCAGCGGCGTCGCTAAGGATCTTCTTCATGCGCGCATCCGGCTTGAAGGGCTTGCCCTTCACGATGCCGATCGACGCGAACGAGCCCATGATCTCGAGCGACAAGGTGCCGCCCGGCTGCTGTTGTACGACTTCGTTCAGCAGGTCGTAATAGGTATCGTCGCTCGGCGGCAGCGTGTTGAGCGCCAGTCCGGTTCCCTCGACGTACGTGATCGGTTTGACTGGCGCAGGCTTGCCGGGCCTTACCTTGCCTTCGAGAAGCGTCGCCATGCTGGTGCCGTAGCCGCCTGGCGTGTAGGGGTAGATCTTGAGTGCCTTCTTGATCGTCTCCACGGTCGGCTTGGGGTCGTTGTTGGTCAGGAAGCTGCGACCGAGGCCCACGATCCGGTAGGTGCTGCTCTGTGCGACGTGGTAGCCGCTGTCCGGGAGCGGGCCGTCGTAGCCAGGTGGGAGCAGCAGGAACTTCCCGCCCTCACCGCGATCCGGCCCCGGCCGGCCGAAGTCGATCAGGTGCTGGAACCAAAAGTCGTCGAAGAGGCCCAGCGCGTCCGGCGGTGTCTCGACCACCATCGGCCCATCCTTCACGTCGACCATGAAGATGTAATAGACGGTGTCGGCGTTCGCAGTGAGAAACAGAGACTGAGAGTCCATCAGTTCCGAGAACAAAATGACGCCTCCGTTGTCCTCGACTCCGGCAGCGACCAGCCCGTTGTACATCGCCTGCAACGACACGAGT
>CAYZDM010000746.1:0-1822 GCA_964476875.1 uncultured Sandaracinaceae bacterium
GGCCAATGAAAAGCCACCGATCTCCCGTGTTTGGATGGTCAGCGAACCGCGCGACGGTCTTCTAGGGCGCGTCCTAGGGTCACTTGATCGGTGAACTCCAGCTCCCCTCCATGAGGCACGCCTGCGGCGATCCTCGAAACTCGCACCGGCGAAGACGAGAGCGCATCAGCGAGGTAGAGCGCCGTCGCCTCTCCTTCCACGTTGAGCGGGGTCGCGACGATGATCTCTTTGACCTTCTCGTCCACGATTCGCCGTTGCAGGGCATCGAGCGGCAGCTGATCCGGTCCGATGCCATCGAGCGGAGCCAACAGACCGTGCAAGACGTGATAACGGCCTCGGAAGCTGCCAAGTGATTCGAGTGCAATCAAATCCGGAACCTTCGCGACCACGCAGAGGACCGACTCGTCGCGGCGCGGATCCTGGCAGATCGCGCATCGCAGCTCCGCACCGTAATTGGCGCACAGCTCGCACCTCGTCACCTCATCGTGGATCGTGCTGAGCGCGCGACCCAATGCTTCAGCATACTGCGCGTCCCCCTCGAGGACATGAAACGCGAGTCGCGCCGCTGTCCGCTCGCCGACCCCGGGTAGGCGAGCGAGCAACGAGATGAGCGATGCGATCGGGTCGTTGGCCATCATACGTCAGCCGAGGCCGGGGATCGAAAGGCCCCCGGTTATCTTCTCGACCTCGGCATCGACGTGTTCGCGCGCCTTGGTGAGCGCCGCGTTCGCGGCAGCGACGATCAGGTCTTGCACCATCTCGAGGTCTTCTTCTTGGAGTAGCGACTTGTCGATTCGGACCTCGGCGAGCTCCGGCACTCCGTTGGCCACGGCGGTAACCTTGTCGTTGCCCGCGCTGGCTTCGAACGTTTCGTCTCTGAGCTCTTCCCGACGCTTTTCGACTTTGCGCTGGACGCGGCCGGCTTGCCGCACGAGCTCTCCCATTCCGCCACGAAAATTCATTTGAACCCTCTCACTCTGCTTCGATGTGAACTTTCAGTTTTCCGGCTGTTTCGGGAAACACGTCAACGGCGTCGCGGACGACTGGATGGTTCAGCGCTTGCTTGCGCCTCGCCTCGACCTCCGCCTCTTTGCGTTGAGCGGCGACGGCCGCCACGGTCTTGGAGGCTGCCTCGCCCTTGGCATCGAAGCGAATCTCGACCTCTGGGCGCGCTCCGAGTTGCTGTTCGGCTATCCGCACGATGGCCGCGATCGATTCGCGCGACTTTGCCTGGCGACCGTAGAAGGACCCCTCCTTGAAAGACAGGACGATTCGATCCGGGCCGACCGCCTTCGGAATTCCGTGCTCGAGCACTGCCGCAAGTGCCGGTTGCTGTTGCTCGAGCGCTCCTACCAGGTCTTCCCACTCCTGAAGCGCGGCCCGGCGAATCGGCGTCAACACTTCACCGCTACTGGTTCGGAACCCGCCCGCATGTTTGGTAGCGGGCATGATCGGTTGGTCGGGATCCTGTGGCTTCGGCGCAGGCTCTACTTTGGCTTGCGGCGCGGCCGCGGGTTCGGGCTCCGGACTAGGCTCGGGCTTCGCCTCGGCTCTGGTCTCGGGTTTCGCCGGACGAGGCGCGGCCTTCTTGGGGTTCGGCTTCCGAGGCCGAGCGCCTCCCGCCGGCCCTCCCGCCGAGCCGGAGCTTCCCTGAAGCGCGTCCAACCTAGCGAGAAGCTCCGCCACCGACTGGAGCGGCGGACGAGTAGCGACACGCACAAGTCCCATCTCGAGCATGAGCTTCGGGTTGGGGCTGTGAGCCATCTCGTCCATCACGATGGAAGTCGCTCGAAACGCTCGCTGGAGTTCGAGGATGTCGATG
>CAYZDM010000747.1:0-1812 GCA_964476875.1 uncultured Sandaracinaceae bacterium
AGAACCAGCGCGAGTACGTCCTGCGCCAACAGCTCAAGGCCATCAAAGAAGAGCTCGGCGAAGAGGATGGCGATCAGGGCGACCTCGACATGCTCGAGGAGCGCATGGCCAAGGCCAACTTCCCCGGAGAAGCCGACAAGGTCGCGCACAAGCAGCTCAAGCGTTTGCGCCAGATGCAAGTTGGCTCCGCTGAATACACGGTCGTTCGAACTTACATCGACTGGATTCTCGACATTCCGTGGAGCAAGCAGACCAGCGACAACATGGACATCGCATCGGTGCGAAAAGTGCTCGACGAAGACCACACCGGGCTCGAGCAGGTGAAGAAGCGCATCGTCGAGTATCTGGCCGTTCGAAAGCTCAAAGCCGACAAGAAGGGTCCGATTCTTTGTCTGATCGGTCCGCCCGGCGTCGGTAAGACTTCACTCGGACGCTCAGTCGCCCGCGCCGTCGGACGCAAGTTCCACCGCATCAGCCTTGGCGGTGTGCACGACGAGGCCGCCATCCGCGGTCACCGACGAACGTACGTTGGCGCCCTTCCCGGTCAGGTCATCCAAGGGATGAAAAAAGCCGGCACGATCAACCCTGTCTTCATGCTCGACGAGATTGACAAGGTCGGCCACGACTTCCGTGGCGATCCGGCCGCGGCGTTACTCGAAGTGCTGGACCCGGAGCAGAACGACACATTCAGCGACCACTACCTCGAGATCCCGTACGACCTCTCGAAGGTGATGTTCATCGCCACAGCCAACATGGGCGACACGATTCCGGCCCCGTTGCGCGACCGTATGGAGATCATCGAGATCCCCAGCTACACGCGTCGGGAGAAAGCCGACATCGCACGTGTTCATCTCGTGCCCAAGCAGCTCGAGGAGCACGGCATCAAGCCGGAACAAGTCACCCTCGGAGACGACGCGATCAAGTCGATCATCGATCACTACACTCGCGAGGCTGGTGTGCGTAACCTCGAGCGCCAGATCGCGAGCGTCATTCGCGGCGTGGCCGTGAAGGTGGCGGAAGGTGACCAAGGCCCTTGGACGATCTCCGACGAGGAGTCCTTACGGCCTTACCTGGGGGTGCCTCGATTCAGCTCAGAGGTCGCCGAGCGCACGGCCGAAACCGGCGTCGCCACGGGCCTCGCCTGGACCTCCGTGGGTGGTGAAATCCTCTTCATCGAATGCACCAAGATGCACGGCACGGGCAAACTGCAGCTCACCGGGCAACTCGGGGACGTCATGAAGGAATCGGCGCAGACAGCGATGAGCTATGTCCGAACTCGAGCCAAAGCATTCGGCATCGCGGAAGACTTCCTCGAGAAGAGCGACATCCACATCCACATTCCCGCCGGAGCCATGCCGAAGGACGGGCCGAGCGCTGGCGTCACCATGATGACGGCAATCGTCTCCCTACTGACAGGGATTCATGTCCGTCACGACGTCGCCATGACAGGCGAGATCACACTGCGCGGCCGTGTACTTCCGGTCGGTGGCGTAAAGGAGAAAGTGCTCGCTGCACACAGAGCCGGCATCAAGCGTGTCATTCTTCCCGAGCGCAACGTGGCCGATCTCGAGGAAGTCCCGGAAGAGGTTCGGGAGACACTGGAGTTCGTGCCCGTCTCGAAGATGGATGCGGTCCTGGCGAACGCCCTGCTCGACCCCGACCGTCTCAAGCTCAACCTCGCCGAGCCGCGCCCCGACAAGGGCGACACCGAATCGGTCCAAGCGGCCCCATAAGATTCGCTTACGCATCGCACGGCCTGGTCCCGCAAATGGGTGGTCGGGATCGTGAAGCATTGATAGGCTCCGCGAATGG
>CAYZDM010000748.1:0-1812 GCA_964476875.1 uncultured Sandaracinaceae bacterium
ATAGGCTCCGCGAATGGGTGAGATTCAGACCACGGTACTCGGCGCCGGCTCGTGGGGCACGGCGCTGGCGAAGCTACTGGCGGACCAAGGGTATCCAACTAGGCTCTGGGCGCGTCGCAAAGTGATGGCCGATGCCATACAGGGCGACCGGGAGAATCAGGCCTACCTACCTGGCTTCCCGCTACCGGACACACTCGAGACCACAGCAGACCTCGAGTACGCACTCGACGGGAGCGAGCTCATCGTGTGCGTGGTGCCCACCCACGGGCTGCGGGAAGTGCTCAAGGACGCGTTTGGCCTCTTCGGAACGGACGCTCCGATCGTCAGCGCCACCAAGGGCATCGAGAACGACAGCCTCATGCTCGTCTCGGAAGTCTTTGAGGACCTGCTTCCCGAGTCGCAGCACCGACGCTTGACCTACCTGGGCGGCCCGAGCTTCGCAAAAGAGGTGGCTGCGGCGCTTCCGACCGCCGTCTCGGTCGCTGGACACGACCACGATATGGTCGCCCGCGCGCAGAAGGCGTTCAACACCGATCGCTTCCGCGTCTACAGCACCGAAGATGTAGTCGGTGTCGAGCTCGGCGGTGCACTCAAGAACGTCGTCGCCATCGCTGCAGGCATTGGGGATGGCCTCGGTTTCGGTCACAACACACGTGCAGGTCTGATCACACGCGGGCTCGCGGAGATCTCGCGCCTCGCCATCTCCAAGGGCGCGAACCCACTCACCCTGGCGGGTCTCAGCGGAATGGGCGACCTCGTCCTCACCTGCACGGGTGACCTCTCGCGCAATCGCAACGTCGGTCTTCAGATCGGACAAGGCAAGTCACTCAAGGACATCCTCGGCAGCATGCAGATGGTCGCCGAAGGTGTACGGACGGCGAAGAGCGCGAAGGAACTCTCGGAAAGCGTGGGGGTCGACATGCCGATCACGCGAGAAGTCTACGCGATGCTGTATGAAGACAAGCCGCCCATAGAAGCGGTGGTCGACCTCATGACTCGACCCATGCGAGCCGAGCGCGAGTAATGGAGAGCCGCGGCCTTCGGCCTGTCTACCTCATCTTGGTGCCCGCCATCATCATCGCGGCCGGGATCCTCGGCTACTACACGTTTCGTTCAGCCCGTGAGTATGCCCAGCTCGGCGAGCAAACGATCGTCCAATCCTTGCTCTCTGTGGCGCAGCAGCGAGTCGCCCGCATCGAGCGCTACATCGACGAATCCGATGCGAGGCTGTTGAGGCTCGTCGATGTCAATGATTCCAGTACGATCGACACGATTTGGCTGCCGCAAGCGGCGGTGCAGACGCCGAGTGTCCAGGCGGTCTTGTTGATCGATCAGGAAGGGAAGCTGATCCAGTGGGCGAGTCGACAGGACAAGAAGGTGCGGAGAGCGTTTCTCCGGCTGTTCCGTCAGCATCTCGTGCAAGCGCTCGATCTCGGTGAGCCGGAGCCAAACCTATTGCGCCACGCGCACGAACAAGTAGACGGCGTGAGCTACCTATTGTCGTACAAGGCTTATGCGACTCTTGCGGGTCAGACCGCGTACATCGTCGCGTATCACGACACGCAATATTTGGTCGACGAAGTCTTTCCAATGATGTTCGTCGCGGACGAGGCGACTCCGCTTTACGACATCGTCGATGAGAACAACACACTCGTGTTCGGGCCCGATCTCTTGGAGGCAGGTGAGTACACCGTCGACCACCGTTTCCCGACGACGCTCTACAAGTGGCGCCTCCAGGTCGCACCGCGACAGGGCGCGCTTCTTCGAGCCCAGGGTCGCTCTCGCATGCGCGGGGAGGTGGCACTTCCGCTG
>CAYZDM010000749.1:0-1810 GCA_964476875.1 uncultured Sandaracinaceae bacterium
ATGTCGTAGTGAACGTTGCTGACGTCGCTCAGGGTGTACCCACCGGACTCGAGGTCGCTCACCTTGAGGCGCATGATCGTCGGCTGACCCTGGACGGTGTCGACCTTGACGGTCTCGATGCGCCGGTAGACCTTGCCCTGCGCGTTGACGTACTCGATCTGGCTCGGAAGGAACGTCTTCTTGTTGATGCGAAGGGTGTAGTGCGCGAACTCGACGCCGCTGGTGCTCTTCGGCGTGCTCTTCACGACATACTCGGTGTCCGTCGTCTCGAGGAGCTGGTGTTTGTCCTCGTCGGGCTGTCGTCCCGAGATGTCTTCGTAGAAGAAGTGGGTCCCAACGAAGCTCGTGCGTTCGTCGCTGGCTGCGATTCGCTTCACCAAGTCGAGGCCAGGCATGTACAGCCAGCGATCGTCGTCCTTGTTGGCGTGCTTCTTCACCAAGAACGCCGTGCCGCGAACATCGGCGGGCTGATCGAACACGACGAGGTAGTTCTGGTCGCCCCCGTCTTTCTCGTCGCGCCGAAGAACCGCGAACTGCCGGCGTTGAGAGCGCCCTTTGCTATCGACGATTTTCATGCGGACGAGCGCGCGCCCATCATTTGCCGCGTAGTACTGGGCAGTGTTGGTGCGATCTACGATCTCGGTCGCATCCTTCAGATCCCCTGCCTCGGCGGACATCGTGGGTGTCGAGAGAAGAATCGCGGCAGCTACTGCCGCCAACCAGGTCTTGGTGAGGGTTCTCATATCGTTTGCTCCTTGTTGGTGGCGAGGGGCGCTGGCGCGTCGTCCAGACTGGTCGCCGATATGTCTCCCTTGGGGGAGAGCCAGTTTTGGATCTGCATCATGATCGCGGGCAGCAGCACGACGGTGACGACGCTCGAGACAGCCATGATGGCGGCCATCAAGATGCCCACGGTGTTGTAGGGAACCAGCGGCGCCCCCAGCAGAGGAAGGAACCCGATGGCGATTACGATCGCGTTGCGGGTGATCGCCCTACCGGGCTCCTGGAACATCAGTGCCATCGTTTCCCGCCAGTCGCCGGTCTCGACTTGGATGGAGCGGGCGCGCTCGAGAAAGTGAATCGCGAAGTCGACCGAGAGGCCTAGCGTCAGCGACGACAACACAGCGACCGGCATGTCGTAGTCCTTGCCGGCCAGGCCGATCATCCCGTAGGTGAACACGATGGTGATCGTGAGCGGGACCATCGCGAGCGCCCCGTAGATCGGTGACCGAAACAGGATCATCATCATCAGGAACACGATGACGAACGCGCCCATCAAGCTCTCGAGCATCCCGGCTACGATCTCGTCCTGCCAAACGGTGTTGAGGTAGGTAAGGCCGGCCCACTCCGCGCGAAGACCTTCGGGCGGTGGGTTGGCTGCCAAGAAGACATCCAGGTCAGCCTTGACGGACACCATGTCCTGGTTGTCGCCGCTCTTGAGCTGCACCCAGACCGCGCTCTCGCGGTAGTCCGGGGTCACTAGGTGCCAGAGATCGTTCGGGCGGTGAGACGACTGGAACTGAAGGAGCGTCTGGGCGACTCCTTCGGTGGTGTTTGGGATGCGGTAGTCCTTCTCATCGCCACTGATGAGCTCGCGGTAGACGGTCTTCACCACATCGGCGATCGAGGTCGTCTTGCCGACAAGCGGCAGTGCTTCGGCTTCGCGCTGCAGCCGCTCGATATAGGCGAGATGCTCTGGGTTCTGGAAGGTCTTGCTCCGAGTCTGCGCCTCTTCGAGCGCCGTCTGGACTCCTTGCCATTGGTCCGACTCGTCCCCGGTGGTGTCGAACGCGAGGTCCGAGGTCGCCTC
>CAYZDM010000750.1:0-1805 GCA_964476875.1 uncultured Sandaracinaceae bacterium
CCCGGTCATCCACAGCATAACGGCAATAAGAGATAGGACCCAAACTTAGCCAGCCGTCGGGGCTCAGAAAGGGGAGACGGTGGGGCAAGCCCCCGCCTCACACCGAATTTGTCAGGTCCATGCACAGGTTTCCAGTCTCAATTGCAGTCACCCGGTCAAAGGCTCAATGGCGCTATACCTTGACGACCCCTTCGGCTGGTTTCTATGATGGTGGACGAGCGATCCGGAAGGGGCTGGTTTCGTTCGAATTTTGGGGGTCAGGGGACTTGGAAAACCAAGCTTCCGCACGAAGGAGCGCTTTATGAAGGGGATCCGCTTTATAGCGGTACCTGTGTTGGTCTGCGGCCTGGCGATGTCCATGTCGGCGAGTGCACAGGACATGAGCTTCGGTCTCGAGGAGACTGGGCAGAGCCGCGCACCGGTCAAGCTGGGGAAACCGTCGAAGCGTCTGGCTGAAGCGCTGACCGCGTTTGAAGGGAAGAAGTACGAAGCTGCTTCGATCGGCTTCGACCGCGTTGCGGCGGGCAAGTCGAAAGACGGTCGTGGCAATCGGCAGCGGGCACAGTTTCTACTGGGCCAGTCGCTTTACCAGATGGCGTACTACCAATCCGCGCTCACCGTGTTCGACGACATCAGCGCGCAGGGGCCTGGACATCTCTACTTCGGCGAAACGCTCGAGTGGCTCGGCATGTTGGCTTCCAAGCTTCCGGAGTCCTCCGGAATCATCGGCAAGGTCGGTCGCTATGGCATTGGCGCGCTCGAGGAGTTCAAGGAGAAGGACCCGGCGCTCTACAACCAGCTTCTCTACTTGATGGGGCGCCACCTGTACGCGCAGGCGTCGTTTCGTCAGGCGATCGATGTGTTTCAAGAGGTCGATCCAAGTTCCGCGCAGTACACCTACGCGAAGTTCTTTGAAGGCATCTCGTTCATTCGAATGCGCAAGGCGCGTCCCGCGATAGCGTCGTTCCGCGCGATTCTAGACGCCATCGACGCAGGGAATGTCGAGGGTGTGGACGAGGAGCGCATGCGCAACCTCGCATGGATCTCGCTCGCTCGGGTGTACTACACCGCAGCGAATCAGGGGAAGGGCGGCCAAATCGACGGCACGCTCCTCGGCCAATCGGTCGAATCATGGACGAAGGTCGAGCAGTCCAGCGAATACTGGCTCGACTCGCTTTTCGAGTCGTCCTGGGCTTTCTTCCTCGCCGATGAGTACTCGCGCGCACTTGGTAACGTGCACACGCTGTACTCGCCATATTTCGAGAATTCATTCTATCCCGAAGCCCTCGTGCTGAAGGCCGTCACGTTCTTCGTGAACTGTCAGGTCGACAACGCAGAGGCGACAGTGGCGCAGTTCCACGACCGCTATGACCCGGTCAAACAGGAGCTCGACGCGGTGCTCCGTAAGCACCAGGACAACGCGGAGTTCTTCGAGTTCCTCAAGCAGGTGCGTGCAGGTCAAGCCGAGCTCTCGCCTCGCGTTCGCCCGATCGTGGCGACAGCGCTGAGTGATCGCACGGTGCTGCAGCACCTCGAGTACGTCGCGATTCTCGATAGGGAAGAGGCGCAGCTCGGGAAGTCGGACGAGAAGTTCCAGAACTCGCCAGTCGGGGAGAAGATTCTCGAAGACGTCTCGCTCGCGAGAGCGTTCGCGGTCGATGAGGCCGGAGACCTCGCACGCGGTCGCTATCAGCGATTGATTCGCGAGCTTCGAGACCTCAGCAATCAGGTCGACACGGTGGAGCTCGAGATTGCGACGTTCCGTCGCGGTCAAATCGATCAGGAGCTCCAACAGCAGATGTCGC
>CAYZDM010000751.1:0-1802 GCA_964476875.1 uncultured Sandaracinaceae bacterium
TCGTGATCGCCGGCTCGGCGCGGGTCACCGCGCAAGCGATTGCTTTCGATGTGGTCGGCCGCAACGCCATCCAAAGCGACCCTTCCTTTCACGATGGCCAGTACTACGGCACCGGTGAGTTCCCCGACACCGGTCTCGCACTCGCTCGGATGCTCGGCCACATCACCTATCTGTCGTCCGAAGCGATGACACGGAAGTTCGACCTCGATCGCCACGCCCCGCGCGACATGGTGACTGATTTTGAGAAGCGTTTCTCGGTGGGTTCGTACCTGGCCTATCAAGGCGAACAGTTCGTCGGCCGATTCGACGCGAACTCCTACGTGTCTGTCACGCTCGCGATGGACAATTTCGACATGGGCGACACCCGCGAGAAACGGCTAGAAGCGTTTCGCTCCGCCCAATGCGATTGGCTCGTCATCTCGTTCTCGAGCGACTGGCTTTTCCCCCCCGATCAATCCCGCGAGCTCGTCGCGCTGACGACCACACTCGGTGCGCCCGTCTCATACTGCGAGGTCGAAACCGACGGCGGCCATGACAGCTTCCTTCTGCCCAACGACATCGAAGCGTTCGGCCCTCTAGTCGCCGCGAAGCTGGGCGCATACGACCCTCAGCCACCACGCGAGAGCGCAGAGGACGATCGAATCTTCGAGCTGATTCCATCCGGCAGCTCGGTGCTCGACCTCGGCTGCGGGGAGGGCGATCTCTTGGCGCGCCTCAAAGAACGTGGAGCGCCACTGCTGTGTGGTGTCGAGGTCAGCACGGGGTTGATCGCCGCGACCATGCAGCATGGCGTCGAGGCAATCGACTACGACTTGAACATCGGCCTTCCGGAGTTCGACGACAACCGCTTCGACTACGTCGTGCTTTCCTCCACCCTTCAGGCCGTCCCCAACGTCGAGCGCCTGCTCGAAGACGCGCTGCGCGTCGGCCACCGCGCGATCGTGGGCTTCACCAATTTCGCACACCGAACGCTGCGCGAGATGTTCGGCCTCGAAGGCCGCGCCCCCAAAGCGCCCGGCCCCTACTCGTATGAGTGGTACAACACGCCGAACCGGCGCTTTCCCTCAATTCGCGACATGCTCGACCTATGCGACAAAATGGGTGTCACCGTCGAGGACGCTCGGTACTTCGACGACACACAGGGTCGCGTCATTCGCGATGACGAAGACCCAAACCTCGCAGCAGAATCCGCGCTCCTCGTCTTGAGCAAGACCAACGGCTAGGCGTAGTGCTTGGCGGGCGCCTCGAAGTGGCTCGCGATTCCATGCACGCGCTTGAGGATGTCCTGCGCCAATTCGATCTCGGTGTCGTCCTCGAAACCAAGCTCCACCGTGTCGGAGATGCCGCCGAACCGTTCTTCGATCGCCTTCGGCAGCTCATCGTAGGTCGCTGCCACGCAGAACTCATCCAACATGTCGTCCGGAATCTCCGCCGCCATCTGCTTCCATTGCCCCGTCTTCGACATGTGGAGCAGCTTCTGCGCGAGGTCGTCCCAGCCGTGCAGCGACATCACCGGCAAATACGACGGCGTCGATCCGTAGAACGCGAGGCGGTAGCGTACCCATTCGCGATTCTTCATGACGGTCTCTTCGTCCGGACCGGTCATGATGAAACCGCCACCGCACACATCGAGTTCGCTGCGTTCGCGCCCCGCCGACTCTAGGCCACGGTCGATCGCAGGCCACACGACTTCGTTCAGATACTTCTTCGTACAGAAGCCGTGCAACCGAAGGCCATCCGCCACGCCCGCTGCCGATTCGATCATCTTCGGCCGAACTGCAGCCAAGTAGACCGGCACCATC
>CAYZDM010000752.1:0-1801 GCA_964476875.1 uncultured Sandaracinaceae bacterium
GTGAGGTTCACCAATTGCTCGATGCTCGTGCTCTTCTTGGTGAGGTTGAAGCCGTGGCTGTTCCACTGGACGAACCCGGTGAGCGGGAGGAGCGAGTAGACGCCCTCGGGAGGCAGGTCGATCGCCGTCGACTCTTGTGCGCCCGACAAAGGGACCGAAGTGGCGGTCGCGCCGCCGCCCCCACCCAACCTAAAGTCGGAGGGCGCGTGCCGATAGCCGGTGCAAGCGACGGCAGTGACGGCGGGCGTCGTGCACTGGCTGCGGGCTCCGCACTCTGACGAGCCAGGCGTGCAGCTTTGGCCGGCCTTGTCGCCGCCCAGGCATGCCCACGGACCCCAGTCGTCGCCGTTCGGGTCGGATTCAGGCGTGTAGATGTTGATGATGCTGTGGTGGGACTGGCTGTCCTGAGCAAGCTCGTTGCGACGGAAAGCAAAGCACTTTCGGCCCTCGCCGAGCTCGGGGCAATCCACTTGATACTCCGCCGGCACCTGATCGCTGAAGTCGTAGTAGGTCGCGAAGCACACTTCGTCCTCGGCCTCCGCGCCTAGATCCCAACCGCCGGCGTAGAACTGAACCCCCACGTCTGCGTCGGGTTCTGGAAGCGGCTGGATCTTGTTCGGGTCGGGCTCGAACGTCCCTTCACAGCCGAGGAGCTCGAGGGTCCCTCCGACGATCGAGTCCTCCGGCGCTCCGCCGCGAATCCAAAGGCGCATGGCCTCGAGTTGATCGTCACTGAGGGCTTCCCCGTTGACCGGCATCCCTTGACCGAGGCTTCCGAGATCGGAACCTTCGGTCGCGGCCTCGAGCTTCTTGTAGAGAAGACTGAGATCTTGATCGCCTGGCAGGACTCGCTTGAGCAACGACTCGACGGTGCTCGGCTGATGGATCAGCGCATCGAACGAAGCCTCGGGGCGGAGGTCGAGTCCGCCCTGCATGTCGTCGCCGTGACAGGCACTGGTGGTGCAACCCTTGGCTTCGAACACTGTCGCCTGGATGGCATCGTACGTGCTGGCGTAGTTGCAATCCTTGGGAGCAGTGGTCTCGCCGGAGCCCGAGGTTCCGCACGACGCGAGGAAGAGCGCGGACAAGGAACTCAGAAAGAGCAAGTGTCGAAGGGGGATGGGCATTAGGTGTATTGTCCTAGTAGATGTAAGGGTTGGCGAACGGACGTCAATTGACTCCCATTCAATTGACGGATCGCGATGATTGGCGCAACTCTTGCGTCCCGATCGGAGGGAGATAAATGCCACTCGAAACTCTGTTCAAGGCCGCCAACTACGGCGTACTTCCGTTCTGGCTCCTGCTGCTCGTCGCCCCGCGTTGGTCGTGGACGCAACGATTGGTGCACGGACCAGTCGTGGTTCTGCTTCTGGCGCCGATCTACGCCTACATGCTGTTCGGATACGGAACCGCCCCAGAAGGCATGAACTTTCAATCCTTGTACGGCGTGATGGTCGGCTTTTCAGCTCCGCACATCGTGGTCGCTGGCTGGATTCACTATCTGATTTTCGATCTCTTCGTGGGCGCGTGGGAGTCGCGTGACGCACTGCGGCGCGGCATCCCGCACTTCTTGGTCATTCCCTGCTTGCTGACGACGCTGATGATCGGCCCGGTCGGCCTGCTGCTCTACGTCCTGGTGCGGTTCTTCAGCAAGGGAACGCTCGAGTACACCGAGACCGGCGACCAATAGGGAAGGCCAGTTGAGAGCAGTTAATGAAAAAGGGCCAGCGCCATCATCGGCGCCGGCCCTCTTGGATCAGGACTCCCACCAAGGGGGGGGAGTTTGCCTAGCGGCTAACTC
>CAYZDM010000753.1:0-1801 GCA_964476875.1 uncultured Sandaracinaceae bacterium
GACGTTTGCGGGTTGCATCGACTCGGGCTGCGGCGACGTCTGCAACGAGCGCGGGACGGACACGTTGCCGTGCCAAGATTGCGTCTTCGACGAGTGCAACATGGACTTCAACGTGTGCTCCGGTATCGCCGCTCCGGCCGCCGTTCCGCAGTCGATGTAGTAGACGCCGCGGAGGCCAATGGGGCCACCATCTCAAGCGTTCGGCTCCACGAACCGCAAGGTTTCCCGGAGCAAGGGATCTGCATCGTCCAGCACGACGGCTCAGCCATCGTCCCAATCGAACTCCGGTAAGAACTCGCCCCTCCACGGGTTGAAGGAGGCGGAAAGCGCGGAGTTTTCGAAGGCTCAGCCGAGCTGATGGGGCAGCGGGATCGGCCGGCCGGCGATCGATTCGAGCGCAGCGAGCTTGAGATAGAACTCGGGGTCGACGCCGTTGATCTTCGCTCTCGTAGCCTATCGGGCTCATGGTGAGAGCCCAATTGCGCGGTACTAGATGCTATGTCGCGCGGCGTCGGAAACTGAAAGGGCGTTTGTAGTTACTATGCTCATGAAACTCGACGTGGGGGGACGGGCTGAAGTTCATCAGTTCTTGCATCCCCACAGTACCTCTCCTCAGTTCCTGGACGTCCAGAACTTAGAAACTTCAGCCCGTCCCCGACGTTTCCTCGTTGCTCTCGCTATATTGGTCGTGGCCGCGCTCGGCTGTGAGCGCAAATCAGTCGTGCCGACGAACCTCATTCTCATCACAGTCGACACGCTCCGACCCGACCGCCTGGGGGCTTATGGTTTAGAAGCCGCTGAAACTCCCAATATCGATGCGCTAGCGCGTCGGGGCACCTTGTTCACGAGAGCCTATTCACCGATGGGGCGCACGACCCCGGCGCTTGCGTCGCTCATGACGGGGCTCTGGCCTCATCATCATGGTGCGCGCGAGGTGGCATATAAGGTGGAGAGGGGTACGTTCCTTACTGCGCCACTGAAGGCAGCGGGTTTCGCGACGATCGGCGTGTCGTCCAACCCGGTCGGTGGGAAGAAATACGGGTTTGCAACCGATTTTGATTCCTTCGATGAGCTGATGAGCGGGCCCTCGCAGTGGGTCACGAACCGGGCCGTCGAGCAGCTGAGCGCCATACATCCAACAAAGCGGCTTTTTCTTTGGGCGCACTACTTCGATCCGCACTGGTTTTACATCCCGCCGAAGGATTGGCAGAGGGACGACGCGAACCAATGCACGGACCTCAGGAAGATGAGCCGGGGCTTGCGCGAGTCGAACCACGATGGTGCCGCTGCCCGAGCACTCCAGAGTTGTTGGAGCGCGTATCAGTCAGTTGTATCGTACGCCGATCATGGGATCGGGAAGCTGCTAGAGGCTCTCGCGCAACAAGGCCGCCTCGAGAACTCCCTCATCGTCGTCACGGCCGACCACGGTGAGAGCTTCTGAGAGAACCGGACCTATTACGCGCACGGACTCGACACACACGACGTAGACGTGCGCGTGCCTCTGATCGTTGCGGGCCCGCGCGTTCGCGGGTAATGCACGTCGAAGCGAGGTCATCCGTTTGGTCGATTTCGCTCCCACCATTTTGTCGATGATGGGCATCCCCGCCGGTTCTCATGGTGAATCCCCGGGAATCGACGGTGAGAATCTTTTGCGTTCATGCACGCCGTCGCGCGGCCGAGTCCGTTCTTTTGGGACAGATTGAAAGCGGTTTCGAGGTAGGCAAAAACGCCGCACGCGTTAACTCTCTGAAATCACTCCAGTGCGAGGAACAGGACTCGAACCTGCACGCCCTAAGGACAC